>CAYSZA010000001.1:0-38920 GCA_964435275.1 uncultured Methanosarcinales archaeon
AAGGAATAAATCTCGGAGTGGAAAGAAAACAAATCAGAACAGGAAGGGATGGAGAATATTCTAGAAGATCTTCTTCAGGGAATTTTTTAATGTAAAAAACTCTGAATACGTAAAACACTTAGGTACGTAAAATACTTTGGTATGTAAAATCTTTAAATATACAAAATATTTTGAGTGAAGACTGCTTTGGAGTTATCTAAACTTTCTAAGCCCTTAAGTTTTATAAGATTCTATCAAGAGCTCTGTCTAAACTCTATTATAAACTCTAAATCTCTGTCAAAACTCTATTATAAACTCTATTATTCATAGGATTTCAGCTCAACATAAGTCCGATTTTATCTTAATTTTTTTTATTCTTTTAATTTAGGTAAAGAAATTAAAAATTTTCATAACTTCTTCCATACGAAAAGAAGGATTTTAATTTAACCTCCACTGGTTCTGGAATCTACAATATTTTATTTGAAATACGCTATGTCTTTTGATGTTGCTTTTCTTTCTATCTATTTAAGGTGAAAACCATTTCCAGTGGAAGTAAACGGGTCTTCACCATAACAATTAATACGGTGTACTTCCATTGCATCTACTGCAAAGAAAGATTGAAACTACCTGTTTATATACCAGTTTCAGCTAAAATTTTGACTAAAGAAGATTCGGAATGTAGGTTTTTATCCGGGTTTATGAGGTGTCTTGACACATAAGACTTGCCCGCCATTTTGCCCGCGATTTTAGAGGCATTAGTAGAAAATGAGAGTTTCAGGCATTAACTATAAGAAACATGTATCTTCTATCCCTTTCTCCTCATGAGCAGGATTCACAGGGTTTTTCATAAAAGTGCAAGAATAATGAAGTAAAATTCCAGAGATCTTAAAGTAAACTTTAGTTTCAGATTTCAGGAACTAAGAGCCTGGAAATAAGAATTCACATTAAAGAAATAAGAGTTTGCGTTAAAAAATAAGAGTTTGCATCAAGGAAATAAGAGTTTGCATTAATGAAATAAAGGTTTGCACTAAAAGTTCACCTCTATCCAAACATCCCCGCTCGGGAATTCCATTTACAACGTTATAAAACTCCTTGAAAACTATCAAAATGTTATTTGAAATTATTAAAGCAATTATTTGAAATTATTAAAGCAATTATTTGAAATTATTAAAACAATTGTTTGAGAATCATTCAACGGATATTGTAATATTAAACGAAGTCTGTTTAACAGTTGTGGTTACAGTTATCAAAAACATTCAATAGGAAAATCTCAAACGGTAACTCTGAAAACACAAAATGTCCAATAATCCTGGATTCGGAGAATTAAAAATTAACCGCAGCATGTAAGGCCTGTAAGAGATCTTACTGATTTCGGCAGCAGTAAAACGCAAAATGTGGTTAAATACTGTTAAAGATTCTAAAACTGAAGTTTAAAAACACATTAAAAAGTTCCCAAAAACTTATTGCGTAAATAAAGTTTCAATTATCTGATAAGGTTCAATTAGTATGGCCCATTCCAGATTATAAAAATAAAAACGAATGTAATTCGAAGAAAAAACAACACAGTTTTATCACTGTATTAATTAATTGTATATATTAGTATTACTGTATTAATTAATTGCATATATTAATTATCAGCGTTAAAATTGTATCAATTGTCTTAATTCCTTCATGTTTGATATTATCAACTTTTATAGAGGGTCACTCATGATAAAAGCTCAATCATTAGACGGCTTATTCGAAAAATTACTTGACGGAAAATCAATTTTCAAAAACAAAGAAGTACTTCGGCCTTCTTATACGCCTGACCTTTTGCTGCACAGGAATGAACAGATTAATAGTCTTGCGACAATCCTGGTTTCCGCACTCCGAGGAGAGACTCCTTCCAATGTACTGATTTATGGAAAAACAGGAACAGGAAAAACTGCGGTTACCCGATATGTTGGAAAAGAACTTGAAAGGGTAAGCGAAGACAAATCACTTTTCTGCTCAGTTGTTTATATTAACTGTGAAGTGATCGATACTCAGTACCGGCTCCTTGCAAATCTTGCCAGACATTTCGAAGAAGAAGTTCCTATGACCGGGTGGCCTACTGACCAGGTCTTCATGAAATTTAAGGAAGCAATTGATTCCAGAGAGCAGGTCATTATCATAATTCTGGATGAAATTGATAAGCTGATCAAAAAAGGTGACGATGTTCTTTATAACCTCTCAAGAATCAATACAGACCTGCGAAGAGCCAAAGTCAGTATGATCGGCGTTTCAAACGATCTGAAGTTCACCGAGTTTCTGGACCCCAGGGTCAAAAGTTCCCTGGGTGAAGAAGAACTGATTTTCCCGCCTTATGATGCTGAACAGATCAGCGATATCCTGAAACAAAGGGCAAAAATGGCTTACACCGATGGTGTCCTCGGTGAGATGGTAATCCCCTTATGCGCTGCTTTTGCAGCCCAGGAGCACGGTGACGCCAGGCGGGCACTTGACCTCCTTCGAGTTTCAGGAGAAATTGCAGAAAGGGAAAATCAGCCCCAGGTTCTTGAAGAACATGTAAGGCGCGCTCAAGAAAAAATCGAAATTGACCGCGTGGTCGAAGTGGTAAGGACTCTCCCCACCCAGTCAAAGCTCGTACTCTACAGTATAATTCTTCTGCGAAACCGGGGCAGAGAAGGAAAGAATGTCACAACAGGCGAAATGTACAATGTCTACCGCCAGCTCTGCCATCACATTGATGTAGATATCCTTACGCAGCGAAGGGTTACAGATCTCATGTCCGAACTTGATATGCTGGGCATAGTCAATGCAGTGGTCGTAAGCAAAGGCCGTTACGGCCGAACGAAAGAGATTTCCCTGAGTGTTCCAGTAGAAAATACCCGCAAGGTACTTCTTGAAGACTACAGGCTCAAACCCCTGGTAGATTTTAAGACTTCAGTTTTCAACAAGATGTTTTCATGAGGGCTAAAACCCTCACATTCTATTCTGTTTTTCTTTTAGTTCTTCTTGATTCTTTCCAACCTTCTTTATTTTAGATATTTTTCAGTTTTTCCTGTTATTAGACTGTTCTTCCATTACCTGGGTGTCAATTTTGAGGAAATAATATATATGATCCTGCGATTTGACTAGAGTTATATTATATACGTGATTGAAGCAGGTACTCCGTTATTCAAGATAGTATTTCAGTTAGAATTCAAATTCAATCACGTTTGCGATTAAGATTTGGTGGAACTCAGACTTCTATTGAGGTTTAATGATTTAAATAGTTCAAATTTGATGACTCAATAATCCAATGTATGACTCAATAATTCACAATGATTCAACGATTCAAGTTCCAATTCATATCTAGTAGCTTAATTAATAATTCAGGTCTAATAATTCAAATTTAAAGGGTAATTTTTGATGAAAATAATAGCATTCGTAGGTATGCCAGCGTCTGGAAAATCAGAAGCCGCCAGGATTGCTGCTGAGATGGGCATTCCCGTTATCAATATGGGTGACGTGATCCGTAAGGAAGTTTTGATACGGGGGCTTGAGCCCAATGACTCCAATACCGGAATGGTTGCAACACAGCTTCGCAAATGCGAGGGTATGGATGCAGTCGCCATACGCTGTATTTCTCAAATCAAGGAGGCCAGCTCTGACCTTGTCGTTGTAGATGGAGTGCGGGGAATTGCCGAAGTTGAATGTTTCAGGCGAGAGTTCGGAGAAGGCTTCATCCTGATTTCTATTTACGCTCCTATTGAAATTCGCTTTGCGAGAATTCAGAAACGAGGCAGAAGCGATGACATGAACAGTATAGAAGGGCTTCGTCAGCGGGACGAACGAGAACTCAGCTGGGGCATGGGAGACGCTATAGAGGCATCCAATGTTGAAATCGAGAATAATTTCACTCTGGAAACTTTCAAAAAGGATATTATTGAAGTTTTGGATAACTACTTAGGAAAAAGCCCAACAGAGTAAATTCTTGAAATAAACCACTTTAAACTTACTGGAGCGAATTTATGATACGCGTTAAGGTTTCAGCAGCTATATATCCTACCGAAGACCCGGAAAAGGTTGTTAAAGCGATTTCATCCCTCTTTAATGATATTGAACTCAAGAAGGAGGCTATTGAGGCTGCAGGGCTTGAGACAGGAACTTCTCCTTCTTTTCTCCTTTCAGGAGAAGGAGGAATTGACATTCTGCAAACCCTCCATGGACTTATTCGCAGAGAAGAGATTATAGATAGTGTCCGTAACAAAGCCTTCAGTAAAGGCTTATCCAATGACGGGCTTTCGGTCCTCTTTTCGCTCAACAAGCAGGCTGCTTTTGTCGGAGTCGCAAGCGTTCCTGCCCAGGAAGAACCTCTAAGGTCTATTGAAGTCATTATCAGCGCTGACTCTCAGGAAGAAATGGAAAGACTTTTTGAATGGCTTTTACCCCTTACTGAAGAAGGAAAACCTGTAGTTGAAGTAGAAATTGACTATGTGGAAAGAAATTGATGGGATTCTAGGTTTTAGTACCCTATAGCCTTTATATACCTTTTAATTCTCTGTAGTTTTTTAATAGATCTTTATTGCTGCGTGTAGTCTCTTAATACTATTTAATATTTTGTAAATCTTCAATAACTTTAATACTCCATAAGAACCGGGTTATCAACTGAATTATTTAGCTTAATTAGTTAATAACTCAGTTAATTAATTCATTTGATAACTCAGTTAAGTGACTAAGTTAATAACTCGGTTAAATATATCTTAATTCGAATCCACAGATGTATATTAATAAATGAAAAGGAATGAATTTTCGTCATGCAGTTGCACAGAATCAGCTATTCGTCGCGTGCAGTCGTTGAAGACCCTTTCAAATGGGCTTACACGCTCGAAGATCATGGGTATACCGGTTGGGAGATCGTACAGGAAGGATCTCAGTGCCTGAATAGCAAGAACATCCAGAATTTGAAAAACATTAGTGAAACCACAGGCCTCGAACTAACTCTGCACCTGCCCTTCTCGGATATGAATCTGGCAGGTCTGAATAATTCAATCAGGGCAGAAGTCATCAGGCAGATGAAACATTACCTGACTCTCGCCTCTAACTATGTCAATCTAGCCGTAATACACCCTGGCTATCTCTCCCCTTATGGCGTGCAGGTTCCGCAAGAAGCTTACTTTACTAATCTTGCCTCTCTCCGGGAGATCTGTGACTTCGCAGCGGATTTCGGAATTCTAATAGCTGTTGAAAATATGCCCGACCTTCCTAAGATTTTCGGAAAATATCCTGACGAAATGCTTGAAATGCTTGAATCCATTGGAAGCCATAACGTAGGTTTCACCTTCGATGTCGGGCACGCAAACACAGTTGGGCTTGTTGACGATTTTCTGGACCTCCTCACAGAGAAAATCTCTCATGTTCATATCCATGACAACATGGGTACAAAAGATGAACATCTCCCATTGGGAAAAGGTACAATAGATTGGAAGCTGGTCATGGAAAAGCTCTCGGATTATAAGGGAATTTTTGTTACCGAGATGAGTTCTGTAGAAGAAGGAATTGAGAGCCTTGAGTTTTTAAGGAATCTGTGATTTTTGGAATCTGTGATTTTTCAGATTTCAATTTCCTTTTTTCCATATTCTTCAGTTCTCTCATATAATAATTTTCTGTCCTATAACTCTTTTTCTTTCAAGTATCTGGTCCAGTCGCCATGCTCGATTCTTTCAGATTCAGGCTTATCATCATAAACATAGATAAAGCCTCGAATTTTCTGCTCACCAATCTCAAGATCCACATACTCCCTGTGGTATCCTCCAAAAAGTTCCATATAATCGATTGATTTGCCGACTTCAAGCTGCTGTTTTCCTGAAAACCTGCGTACTTCAACTACAACACAGGAATCTTCCGATGGGTAAACGCCAGGGTAGGGACCAAGAGAGTAGAGAGCGTACCCTCTTACTTTTGTTACGCCCAGAAACTCTGACCTGTTTTCTAGGTCGAAACGCCGGCTGTTATAAAGACCGTTTCTGAGGCTGCCATACAGAGCCATGACAAGCTCCTCACCTTCCGGCCTCTGGTAAGATCGTTGCCAGCAGATATTTCTATGAAAGACATTCCCATAAAGGGTTCTATCTCTCACTTTATCCTCCTTGTTTTCACACGTGATTTTACTTTCTCTGTCTTCACATATGATTTCGTTTTCTTCTGGATCGTTTTCCATGCTATTCCCTTAAAGAATTTCTTTTAAGAAACTTGTTTCGAAAAGCCATATCCTGCAAATCGCTGTGGTAGGTCAAGATTTGCCAGCAGAAAACGGTCTTCCTTGCTGTAAGCTACTTTTTTGTTACCTGAGAGTTTCAGCACACAGGTACTGCCAGGCTTTACCTCTTTGACTTCCTGCCCATCAACCAGAATTTTCTCCACACGCACAGGTTCGGACTGCAGGCCGACAAAGAGATGAAGCACACCTGCATTTTCAACTGCCCGCGTGAATCTCGAAATGGTACATTCAAGAGTATAGTCAGTACTTACGATTTCTTTGTCCGAGATGATAAATCCCCTTTCGATATCTTTGGCCTGCACATTTTTAAGGCGCATCCCTACTCTGGTGCCTGTAGGTGCACTCTCTATATCCACATCGTGACTCTGAATGGACCGGATTTCAATATCCCTATCCAGTGGAAATATTTTGGTCTTATCTTTATCTTTTGAGATTCCCTGCTTGACAACTCCAAGAACAACGCAACCTTTTCCAGTCACGTTAAAGGCATGATCTATAAACACCCTTACAGGCAGGCTATTCAACTCAGCCTGTTCAGCTTCAATTTTTTCAGAGATCTCATTAATTCTGGCCTTGAGATCTTCCACTCCCTCAAAAGGATTTTTTGCCCCTTTGTTGGTATTCAGAGAAATGCATTCCCAGTCCTGAAGAGAAGTGCCTGTGGTCATCAGCTTTATTTTCTTTTTCAGATCGTCGATCGCATGCATATGGGTACTGTCGGATTTTGTCAGGGCAATTATTCCATGCTTAAAGCCAAGCAGATCCAGGGCAACAATGCATTCTCCGGTATGAACACTTGCAGGATTATCCCTATTAAGGCCATCAGGAGGGATGCAGAGGATTGCCATATCCGAAATATTCAGTGCCGTAACCAGGGGTTTTAACGCTTTGGGATAGCCGTGAGGGTCCACAAAAACCATTTTCCGGCTCTCTTTATCGTTATTATACATCGTTATGTCGGAAGATGTCCCTTTTTTCCCGAGATTCGCTGCAAGGGAGGTTCTTCCACTCTTTTCCGTCCCGATAATTGCAAGATTTGTCATACTGGATCCCTCTTACTTCCTTCTAGTTACTGTATTTAAAGATTTTTAATGTGGAATATTCTATATAGCTCTTAAACCTGGATGAGTTTTAATTCTGAAATCTGCATCTGGTATAATTATACTGTAATATATTTCTTTTCGAAAAGTCCTGAAAAGATTCCTGGAGATTAAAAACCCGAAAACAGTTCTTGCAGGGAAAGATCACCAGGTTTCGCCCTGCAAGATTGCCTGAGTCTTATCGTTAGTACTTTTATTGATTTTTCTTATAATTACCAGATACTCTTCCCCGACGGGTTTAGGCTCTTCAAAAATTGCATCGATCCCAAGTCTTTTAAGATAATCTTCGAAATCAGCTGCTGTTTTTAAATCTCTTACCCTTATCCTTGCCTCTTCATACAGCCTCTGACCATTTTTTACACTTCTTATGGATTCCCTTAGGGGGCCCAGTATGCTCTCCCCAAGTTGCATGCAGCGTTTTTCAAACCCGGTCTCATCCTCATCCCATTCAACTGTCTGGAAGCCTTCTCTGACAATTCGGGAAAGCATATAGTCTCTGCCGGTTTCATTATAAAACTTAAAGGCATGCCTGAGATCCGAGCAATTACTCTGGGATGAGGTATATTTTAACGGGGGAAGAACCATCTGGGGATCTTTGATTACGATTCCTTCATGCTCTATTTCTCCCAGTTTCCGGATAATTTCTCCTATTTCTTTAGCTGCGGTTTCCAGGGGCATCTCATTGAAAAATTTGACCTGGAAAAAATCGTATTTTTCCAGGATTTCTTGCTTCCTATTTATCGAAAGAGGTTTGCCTGTATTTTTCTCCCTAATATCGAAGATATAAAATTCTACCGATTCCACACCATAGATCGCTTTTGGGACATAGGGATTATCAGGGCCTATCATTTCTCCATAGAGTACAAGTTCAGGGAAATCGTCAAAGAATTTTAGGTTTAATTTCTCTTTTGCCTTTTGGGTCGTATAAGGGCAAATATATCCGCTTCTTGTGATTGCCAATATTTCTTCTTTTGCAATTGCTATCCGGACATTGTATCCATTCATTTTTTCTTCAACTGCTACTTTTTCAAGGCCGTTGAAGTGCTTTTTAATTGTCGGATCCAGTACCATAGCTCTCCGGATTTTCGGGAAACCCATAATTATTTCGAAAGAACCGTCTTTCTCATAAAGCACTGTTCCTCGTTCGATATGGGAAATTTCCTTATCGAAACGAAGTAAATATTCATATTTTCCCCAGTTTCGGGCAAGGTAATTCTTCTCAAAAAGGTGCTGAACCCTTTCCCTGTTAAATCCCAGGAAACTGGCAAGCCGAGCTACAAATTCAGGATCTATTTCCTCATTCCCCTCTCTATTCATGTTTATTTATCTGTTCTCAGCCCTGAAATAAATTATCATTCTCAGACATATCTTCGGAATATCAGGCGTATCCCTGCAATTAACCTCTTCGCCAGGGAACAAACTGAGAGATGATTCAGTATATTAAAAATGTTTTTAAGTATTCGGTTTCTAATCTCTGTTATACTAAGCTTGCAAAAAAGGTTAAGCTTGTAAAAAAGGTTGGAGATTGTAAAATGGCAGATGAAATCGACTACAAGATTATGGGCGACGATATGCAGATCGTTGAAATCGAGCTTGATCCGGAAGAAGCTGTTCAAGCGGAAGCCGGGGCTATGGCATACATGGGATCCGGAATTGAGATGCAGACTAGCTTGGGTAACGAAGGTGGTGGTTTTTTCGGAGGCCTTAAAAAAGGACTTAAAAGAGCCCTGACTGGAGAAAGCTTCTTCATTACAAGCTTTGTTCACAAAGGTTCCGGAAAAGGGCACGTAGCTTTTGCGGCTCCTTATCCGGGCAAGATTATTCCGATGGATCTCAAAAGTTTCGGAGGCGGTCTCCTCTGCCAGAAAGACTCATTTCTCTGTGCTGCTCGCGGAGTAGAAATTGAAGTAGCTTTCACCCGCAAGCTCGGAGCAGGGTTCTTTGGTGGCGAAGGTTTTATCCTGCAGAGGCTAAAGGGCGACGGTCTGGCTTTTCTCCATATTGGGGGCACAGTTATAAGAAAAGACCTGGCAGCTGGCGAGACTTATCGTGTCGACACAGGCTGTGTGGCGGCTTTCACCGAAAACGTAACTTATGACATAACCTGGTCAAGGAACTTTAAAAATGCTCTTTTCGGTGGTGAAGGAGTTGTTCTTGCAACCCTCACAGGCCCTGGCACAGTATATATGCAAAGCCTGCCTTTCTCCCGCCTTGCTGACAGAATCTTTGCAGCCTCTGCCTTTGGTCGTAATAATAGGGACGAACAAAACGGCATTGCTGGGACCGGTATCCTGGGAGGCCTGATTGGTGGAGATAGATCGTTCTAAAAAAAGAAAGCCGTTCTAAAACAAAAAGTCGCTCTAAAATTGGCAACTCTTGCAAAATACGATGTTATAAAGCAGAACTCGTTTTAGGACAGAACTTGTTCTAAAATAGAATTCTTTTTAGAAGCGAGAAATCAGTCAAGAGAAAAATTCAGAAATTCAAAAAGGCCTGTTCTTTCGGGACAGGCCTTATCTTAATGATCTGTTTAGTATTTCTAAGTCAAGTTTTTTCGGATCAGTCAAGTTTTATCGGTTTCTTTCCTCTGGATTCGAACTTATTCCTGAATTGTATTTATTATGTTTCTGCGGGCCAGGAAGCCAACAAGTTCTTCCTCCAGGTTAAGGACCGGAACACCTCCTACATCGTGTTCGATCATGGTCTGAACAGCTTCCGCAAGAGGGGTATTGGTATAGACACTGACCACACTACGGGTCATAATATCTCCTACCAGCAGGTTCCTTATCCTTGAGTCCTGCTGGTTGTCAGCCACCAGATCCCTGAAAGAGCGCATGGCAAAGGCAATGTCGTCTTCAGCAATAATACCTACAAGTTTTCCATTTTCAATCACTGGCAGCCTTCCCACATTTTTATCAAGGATAAGCCTCCTGGCGTGGCTCACCCTATCGGACGGGCTGACAATAATAGGGCTTTTTTCCATTACTTCTCCGGCAAAGCCTGTAAAACGATTTATCCTCATAAATTCCTGGGGTGTTACCCAGCCCAGGGCATTTCCGTTGTCAGTGACAATGATTACACCGCCCTTCTTTTTCATCAGGATAAGGGCGTCCCTGATATCGGTATCAGGCAGAACCTTTACAAAGTTGTCGGATACGGCTGTTGCAACATGCAGAGAGGATGCAGGTTTGCTCAGTTTCTTGCGAGTTCCGAGCTGCTCTGTCAGACTTCTCATTGTAAGTACACCAAGTATCTGATCATCGTGGACTACCAGCAAGCGCTTTGTATCTTTCTTTTCCATTAGATCCAGGGCGTGAGATATGGTGTCTGACTTGTCAATCCTGTATGGCTGTACCATTATGTCTTTAACTTGCATGCAATTCACCTCATGCGTATCCAGAATTTTAGGTTGTATTTTTTCGCAATTCTTTGCGTGTTTTCTTCGTCCGTTTTACTGTGCTTTAATTCGCATCCTTTCCTTACTTTGGCGATTTAATCTTTCGTTATTCTACTGATATCCTTTGTAATATACTCCGCACTGCCGTATTTCAGAGGATGGCTTTCATGATATCGGTTCTGCTTAATATTCCCACTATATCTTCTCCGTCACTGACAGGTAGTGCAGTCACTCCTTCTTCAATCATTTTCTTTGCGGCTACACTGACATTTTCGTTCACGTCAATAGAAGCTATTGGAGAAACCATGATGTCTTCTGCGGTCAAAGGCACCTCTTTTACGTATCTATAGGTCTTCTGGCCTCCAGGGGAAGATTTACGGGCCATTTTGATGCTTTTTGTGGAAAGTTCGCCTTGAAAGTCAGTTAAGAGATTTAAAGCAAGACTTTTGCTGGAAATAATCCCTACGGGTTTTCCTGCATCGTCTTTAACGATCACTCTCTCGATCTCATTTCTGTTCATTTCGTCAATTACATGGTTTATAGTATGATGCCTGTGAACAGAAACAACATCTTCAGTCATTAATTTGGGGATTTTTGTTTTCATTTTCTCGCTATTTTCCGCAACATAACGCACAAGATCTGTCCTTGTGACAATACCTACAATATCCTTCTTTACCACAGGAATGTTGTGCACTCCGTTCTCAAGCATTAAAGCAACGGCCTGGGAAATAGAGGCTTCAGGATAGATGGTAATAACCGATTCAGTCATCAGTAACTTGATAGGGATTTGGTCTATCGGTCTTCTCCTCCATAGAGGTTCGGCCTGAGCTAGACGGTTAGTGATGTCTGATTTTGTGACGATTCCCACCATCTTGCCCTCATTGAGGACAAGCAACGTACTGATTCTATGCCTTAACATCAGTTTTCTTGCACGTGACACGGGTTCATCTGCGTTTAGGACATACACAGGTGAACTCATGATGTCCGCCACATTCATGAAGTACCTCCTTCACTTTTACAATATATAAGTGTCAATAATTATAGTTTTTGAATCGGTTGCAAACTTTACAATTTTTAGCTATAAACGCTAATTTTAAACGCTAAAGTTTAGAGAAGTAATCGTCCTCTTTGCTGAAGTATGGGCAAAAGTGTGGGCAAACTTGAAAGGTTTTATCCAAAATGAGCTACACTTCAAAACCCTGAACATCAGAGTACAGGTTACTTCTCGACCTATCCAGCCAGAGAATCCTCCTCTTTTCCAGAACTCCTGAAAACTTAAACCCGAATGTTTATCGGGCTCAATTCGATCCCAATTCTACCAAATCTTGCTAAGTTCCGAACCAGTTTAAACTAGCCCGCAACTGCCTAGAAAGGCTCTAACCAGTTTGATTACGTTCTGGAGTTCACTCAAGAGATTTCAGGAAATCGCTTTCCGTAATTATACCACGGAGTACCCCATCCTCCAGAATAGGGAGTGATCCTATCTTTTTCTCAAGCATTATTTCCATTGCTTTGCCCAGGTCTGTGCCAGGGCCGGTCCATATAAGCTCTTTTGATACAATAGAGCCTACAGGCTGGTCAAGCGCCTCATGAATGTTCCCTGTTGTCAGCTTGGTGAAAGCATCTCCCCTTCCCAGGAAATGGACAATATCAGAGGCAGTGATAATTCCCGCAAAGATTCCATCCTTAACTACAGGAAGCCTTCGAAGCCTATTGCTTACCATTACTTTTGCTGCCTGTCCAATGGGTGTATCAGTTGACACCATCCTGACATTCTCGGTCATATATTCATCAACAGTTCGGTTAGTTACGAGCCCGCCCACCAATTCCAGTGCATTCCTTTCGGTAAATATTGCAACGACCTGCATGTCATTATTCACGATCGGTAAGCCGCCTGTTCTTCTTTCAAGCATCATTGAAACCGCATCTTTAAAGTCGGCCTGGTCATGCAGGTAAGCAATATCCGTTTCCATGATTTGCCTGACTTCCTCGTTGATTGCAGCCAGAAGGTTACCTTTGAAGCGGTTTTCGACGAGCAAATTCTTTCTGCCGCCTCCCAGAAAATCGATAATATCCACGGAAGTAACGACCCCCTCGAGCCTCCTGGTTCCAGCATCTGTGATAGGAATGCGCCTGAACCTCCTTTCAGTCATAATCCTGATTGCTTCCATGATTGTTGCAGTAGGAGGAAGAGTTATTACATTCCTTGTTGCCAGGGCCAGGATCTTTCCTTCATGCTCTGAAATGCGGGATTTAAATTCAGGACCCATTCGCATGGTGCCCATGCTGCTGATTGTGTGCGGGTCTTTGTGCTGCGCTTTCTTGGATTTGCTCACACCTGGCTGAACCTTCATCTTATCGACGGACGAAAATGTCGTATTTTTGTTCAATAGGATCACCGAGTTCGAGTTGCAATTAATTGCTTTTTTCGTATTCCGTTTCCTGTTTTCCTGCCTTCTTGCAGGAATTTCCCTGGAACCTGCAGTCACTTCTCAGCAGATCCAGGTTTGCTCCCGGAAAAAAAATAAGACCTGAAAGCAATTTTTCCCGAATCTTTCCAAAGGCTTCCTTTATCTGTGGATCTGTAATTAAATCTATAATTATTATTAATGATGATCTTTGGAGTTATAATCTTTTTGCGTGAAAAATTACCGTAGCTTTTTACACTGTTCCTCTGATCAGCTGTTATTCTTCCACTGGAGATTTTGCTAAACAGTCTTCTTTCAAAATCGGTTTTCAAAAAGTTTTTCAGGCCATACATTGACAATAGATTCCAGAAGATCCTGTCTATCCACGATTCCGGATACCTTGTCCTTTTCATTTACTATGGTAACTCTTCCTATATCATAGTGGATAATCATGTCAATTGCACTTTGAATGGAATCGGTTTCAGAAAGTGTATATGTAGGAGTTGACATTATCTTCTCAACTTTTGGGCTGTCATTGGGCCTTGTTCGTCTTTCATCTTCCACTTCAATTCGCACAGCACCTGATTTTATTATGTCCCTTCTGGTTACCATTCCAATTGGTTCGCCCTTCTTTGAAACTACAGGAATGCCCGTGTAATCCGTCTCAAGCATATGTCCCCAGACCGTGCCGACTTTATCCTCCGGTGAGCAGGTTTTGACCTTTTTTGTCATTACGGCTTCTAGTGATTTGGGAACATTTTTTGGGACCTCCACGTTTCTGAGAACATCCACATTACTCAGGACACCGACAACCGTATGGTCAGCAGTTGATACGATAACCGGAACTCTATTCTGTTTCGATTGCACCATTAATTTTGCAGCCTTCACGATATCCATATCCGGAGTGACTGTCGGGGACTGCGTTGCATATCCGCTCACCGTGACATTTGACTTGGTAGACGTAACTCTCAGGATGTCCTGGTCACTCAGCATTCCTACAAGCCTGTTCTCTTCGTCAACAACAACAAGGCTTCGAAGAAGGTGGTCGCGTATCAGCTGACGGGCGTGAGTTACAAAGTCACCTTCTTTGATGCTAATAGGCCCTTCTGACATAATCTCGCTAACGTTCATTGTTTGCCTTCCTATGCTCTCTTTAAAACAGAAGATTTGAAGTCGAGATCTCGATATTTCAATTCATTCGTAATTTTCCCCTTCTTCTTGCCGACAATTTCCGCATAAGTACCTTCCATCCACAAACCTAAGGTCATATGATAAAAGATCGCAGGACTCACATATGCCCGTTTGGAACTCCTCTGCCTCTGAAATCTCTTCGGCTGAGGGGATGGAGAGGAGAGCCTCCCTGTTCATGTCAATAAGATCTTTGAGAATAGTGTTAAGTCCGGGTGTTACCATCAGGATATCAGTATTCGAAATCACTCCTATTACCATACCGTTTTCCAGAACTGGCAGCCTTTTAATATTCGCCTTTAACATGATTTCGGAAGCTTCTACTATATCTGTTTCAGGCTCTACGGTTATCAGCGGGGTTGAGAGGATTTCACTTGCCTTTACCTCACCTGGTTTTCTATCCTCTGTAATGATACCTCTCACAAGGCCCCTTTCAGTTATGATTCCCATAGCTTTGCCATTCTCGGTGATAATAACGCTTCCTGCATCGCGACTGACCATCTCCCTTGCAATAGCAGGAATATCCGAGTTAATATCCATTACTATCACTGCTTTATTCATAACTTCAGCAACTGAGACCTCTCTCTCAATCTCTCTGCTGTGAATACCAGCACCTATCTCCCTCTCAGCATCGGTATCCCTTCCAGGTCCATCTGCCATCTACTGCCGTTCCCCCTTTCATTCCTACTTCGGCAATTCGCTACATAAAATTCATGATATAAAGTTCACGGTTACAAGCTCTTCAGGTTTCAGTTTCCTGTGGAAAAATGCTCCAGATTGTTAGCTTTCCCTCTGGTTCAGGTCCCGCAAGCACTGGCTTTTTTAAGATGATATTCCGGTGAGGCCTGTGATTACCGGATTTGTTTTTTTGTCCGCTCCCTCTAAGGTGTTTTCCCTACACTTTTCAGACGTTTTTATAATACCTATATATATGAGTCAATGGTACATAACGATAACGGCATTTGCTTTTTTTGTAGAGGACAGAAGTTTGCATAAAGTGAAGAGGGTCCTTTTTAAGACCCCCGTTCGTTTGTTCGTGAAGAAAAGTTTATGGAAGTTTCGCAGGAAATTTTTCAGAACCCCTTAGTTTCCACTGGAGAGTTTTGCTGAGAATGAAAAATGTCAAATCGTCTGGAAAAAGTATCAATAAGAAGTACAGAAGAGAAGTATACTTTAGAAAACAAGCTTATACAGTTTAGAAAAAACTCAAATTATATTTGTGATGCTTTCTATTTTTCTGACAGGAAATTTTTCAGACCCCTTTATTTCCACTGGAACGCATTTTATAAGCTTTTACCTTGAAAGACTACGGGCTTAAGGAACAAACCAGAAAGCAGAAGCCGAATGGAACAGAAAGAATGATTAAAGTATAATCACTCTGCTTCGATTCCCAATACTCAGCTCGATTTCCTCATTCAGACCGTACTTCGCATACGCATTAATGATCTGGATTTCGGAATCAATGTCAAGATCTTCGATCACATATGCCTGTTCTCCCCAAAGAGTTAGTCTGATGCTGCCAGTTTCGTCTTTAAGTCGAAGGTTTGCAACCACATTCTCTGTCCCATCCTCCCTTTCAAACTCTCGAAGTTCTCCTATCTCGGAAACTCTCCCCTGGACTGAATAGCTTTCCCCCGGGACAATATTAGCGATATCCGTAAACTTTTCCCTGTACTCAATCTCCTTTTCACTTTTCTGGATTATCCCTCTGCCTCCCAGATTCAGTTCTACCTGCTGGTTGAAGGCATTTTCCCTAGAATAAGCATGGAGTACCTCTATGGTCTCGTCAAAATCGATTTCATCCAGAAAGCCGGTCTTTTCATCCCAGAGAGTCAGCCTGATTTTGCCTGTGGAATCGCCAAGAAGAAGATTCCCCACTCTTCCCGTAGACCCGTCTTTTTTTTCAAAGGTCCGGATTTCCCCTATGTCAAGTACCCGTCCGGAAATGTTAATATCATTCATCTCAGCCCTGATATCTGAAATTGGGGTGAATTTTTCTTCATACTCGATTTTTTTCTCACTTTTCCTGATTATACTTCGGTTTCCAACCTGAAGTTCAACTTTCTGAGTAAAAGCGTTCTCCCGGGCATAAGCATTAACCAGCTCCACAGTGTCACCATACTCGATCTGGTTCAGGAATTCGGTCTTGTCGTCCCACAGGGTCACTCTGAGTGTGCCTGTGTCATCCCCTAGAAGCAGGTTTCCTACCTTTCCGCAGTTGCCGTCTTTTCGCTGGAAGGTTCTAACCTCTGAGATTTCCAGGACTTTTCCTGTCAAATTAAGGTCTCCCATACCGTCCTTTACATCCTTTATCTTCTGGGCACTTGCAGCCACATCGACTTCTTCCTCACTTTCAGCAAGGACTCCATTGTTTCCTACATTGACTTCGACTCCTGAGTACCCCTGTTTAGCATAGCCGCTGATCTGGAGGGTTTGTCCTGCTTTGACTTTTCCAGTTTTTATTAGATCTGCCATATTGTCCCAGAGAGTTACCTTAATTTTTCCGGTCTCATCTCCAACAATTATATTTCCGACTCTGCCTATTGTCCCGTCATTTCGGGTAAATTCTTTGCTATCGAAAACCGAAACTACCCTTGCAATAAAGTTAACTGGTCCGCTCTCAGCTGTGATATTTTCAATTTTCACACTGTCCCGACCTACATCCGAAAATCCAAGTTCGTTGGCAACCAGCATGGCAGCCATAGGCTCATCGCAAAGCCCTCCCATGCTTTCGACCTTCTCCTGGACACGCTGCAGGAAATCTTCTTTACTGATAACATGGTTGAGCTTTTTATAGATCGATTCAATATCTGTCATATTATCCCCTTAATGTATGATTATTATCTTCATTGTATACTATTTGCCTAATTCCTGAGGCAATAGCTGTTAGTGACGGTTGCTGCTCTGAATCCTGTTTTGGTATTATAATGATATTATAATGCGAACTTCAAAATATAATATGAGAGTGTAGTAGACTAGCAAATCTGAACATTATAAAAGTTGAAAGTGTTTCAGTCAGGTTTCAGTTAAGTTCAAAGTAGTATACTTCAAAACTCATACTATACTCAAAACTTATACTATACTTTAAAACTTACACTTTCTAATGAATGTGTGATAAGAAATCATAATCAAATATCTTTTAAAATTTCTTTCATTCTTTTTGATTTTAAATTTCCTGTATTTTAAGCTTTATTTCTAAACTTTACTTTTCTCACTTTTACTTTTGTGAAGCTTGCTCTTTTGAAATTTACTTTTCTAAGTTTATTGTCTAACTGTTATTTTATGTTTTTTTGTCCTGGCTGCAGCAGCCACTTTACAAGCAGTTCAGCAGACTTTGTCCCTATAAGGCTTTTGGACTTAACCTGACATTGTGTTCGCAATAAATCCGTAAATTTTGCTTGAGGAGACTGTTGAATCGAACCTCAATTGGGAATCGAAATTTGAATCTGCTTTCCAGAATATCCTTTATACGGCTCTTGGATACGGTGGTTGGCAAGAATATTTTAATCTCGTGCTACAGTATGCAAGCGGTTCTACTAAAAATTACCCTGTGCTTGATGAAAGTATTTCTCAACAAAGCGGAAGCAATATTAATAAACTGCACCCATGCTTTTTTGGTGCTGATTGGCTTGATACAGGTAAATAGAATCCAGTTCTTCTCAAATCTGGCAAACGTGCTCTCCATACTTTTTATTCCTGTATTTGCGAGATCTCTTGGAGCTTCTTATTTTGAAGTAGGTCTTATAGTGAGTGTTTATTCAGCTTCGACCCTGCTTTCCTCTTTGATTTTCGGGAGGCTTGCAGATTTTCACCATCTACGCACAATACTACTGGGAGGCCTCGGTTTTTCAGTTGCAGCTTTTTTTCTTCAGGTTTTTGCCAGTGACCCGGCCACTCTTATGCTTGCAAGAGCTTTTACAGGTTTTACCGTGGGAATCTGCCCTGGAGCATTGATTGCATATGTGCATTACCGGAAAAAGAGCCTGGGAAATTTTATTTCTCTTGGCTCTCTTGGCTGGATGGTGGGCTTCCTGTTAGCAGGGCTTATAGGGGAAAGGATGAACGTGCTTTTCCTGCTTTCTGCCGCCTTTTATTTATTCTGCTTCCTGCAGGCATTCAAGCTAAAAGATATTTTAAAATCACGGCTTGATATTCCTTACTTTTCCCTGGATACCCTGATAAAGAACTCAAAGATCTATTTTTCTCTTTTTCTGCGGCACACCGGAGCTCTGGGAATCTGGGCTTTTTATCCCCTGTATCTCAGGCAACTAGGAGCTAGTGATTTCTGGATTGGATTAATCTACGCTATTAATCCTGCAGTCCAGTTTTTGATTATGCGCCAGCTTGATTCTTTTGAAAACAAAAAGCTTATCCATGCAGGGTATCTTGTCTCAGTGGTTGGCTTTGTAAGTTACGCGCTTGCCCCATCCTATCTTTACATAATACCCAGCATGTTTCTTGTTGCCTGTGCCTGGGCTTTTTTGTATGTGGGTTCTACCCGGCAGGTCGTCAAACTGAATCCGGATAAAGCGACTGCAGCAGGTCTTATCAACTCCATGGTTGGAGCGGCAGGCGTTGCGGGGGCTTTCCTGGGAGGCATCTCTTCCCAGCTTTTCGGCTTCAGGAAAACAGCATTAGGAGCTGCCGTCCTGGCCGCCTTAGGCTTCTTATTCTACAAAATGCTTGAAGATAATTTTGAGGCAGAGAATAGTTGAGAGATCAAAAATTTTAACTTCATGGCTTTATCAAAACAAAACATTAAAACAAAACCTTATTTATGGTAAAGTTTCTTTATGTACGTGATACCATGATTCGAAAATGCACTGAGCACGGCTATTTTAGAGGAGGCAGCTGTCTGCAGTGTAAACGCCCTGGAAGATACCTGCTGGACGACAGCAAAGAAGAAAAGCTTGGCAGGTTCGTATCTGGCACTCTGCGGCATTTCCCTTCGTCTGCAGGAGTTGAGATGGACAGGTTCGGCTGGGTTAATCTGAATGCTTTCTGTGATGTTATGAGAAAGCGGTACATCTGGATGAGGAAGGAATACCTTTACGCCCTTGTAGAATCCGATGAGAAAGGAAGGTATGAGATCCGTGATTCCAAAATCAGGGCACGTTACGGGCACTCTGTCAATATTGATCTGGACTACATGGAAAGTGATTCTCCTTACCTGTACTATGGGGCAAGCCCTGAAGAAGTCGATGTTCTACTGGAGAACGGAATTTTCCCGATAAAGCAAAGGTATGTCCACCTCAGTACTTCATATGAAAAGGCAGTTGAAGTAGCCCTTGTTCATACTGAAAATCCTATTATCCTTCAAATTGATGCCTTTAAAGCTCAGGAAGATGGGATCTCTCTCAAACTTGCAACCGATGACATCGTATTAGCTGAGAAGATACCTCCTGAATACATTTTTGTTGTTGAGGACTGAATTTAGAAATTTCCTGCAAATTTTTGCTGGTATTTTTCCTCTCTTTATTTTTCTTTTCTCTTCCTTCTTCTCTATTCTTTCCTGCTGTCTTTTTCCTCTCTTCACTTTTCTTTTCTCTTCTTTTCTTTTCTTTTCTTCTCCTTCTTTTCTTTTCTCTTCTCCTTCTCTTCTTTTCTTTTCCTTTCTTCTCTTTGCCTACCCTTTGCTCTACCTGTCTTTGTTTTCTTCTTTTAATTCACTGAGACTTCAAAAAAGCCTTCTTTTTCCTCTATCCTGAATTTGACATCAAGGAACTGCTCAGTAATCCAGATGTTTGTTGCAGTATGAGGAGAAAGTTCCCGGACAGTGTAAGAACTATTGCCTGCAAGAGCCATATAAGGTATTAGCTGGTCTGCCAGATGCGTATCCACAGAGGCTCCTGCTCTGAGTTCATGAATTATTTCGTCTGCGGCATGCCTGCCTACTTTTTCTGCGGGAAGTCCTCTTTCCCCAAGAGCACTCCCACCTATATAACCTGTCCAGAGGGTTATTCCGCTTCCAGTGGAAAAGGCTTCAAAAGATTGAGTTTCGATCTGTGAAGGGTATCCTGCTTCCATTAACTTTGCGCTGGCAGCTTCGGCCTGGCGTAAGGGCACATGAGCTGGAAGATTCGAAGCATGAGAGACTCCCATGATTTCTTCCTCTTCTTTTAGAAAATGGAATCCTTGCAGCCTGCACGGTTTAAAAGAAGCTGAAACTTTTCCTCCTCCTTTAGGATAGTAGCCGTGTTCCTCCAGGATTATTCTGCCTGAGTAACCGAATTGCTCCAGAGCCCTGAAAGTTACATGCTGCAGGTAGTCCACCGTCGGAGACCAGGCTACATCGGTTCCTCCTTTTACCGTGAGTTCAACCTTATCTTTCGCAAATGGCAGGGCAGGCATAATGCACTGGAGGAGCAGGGTTATGCTCCCTGCGGTCCCAATATCAATTTCATACTTACCCCCCTTTATTTCCACTGGAGCAAAGGAAAGCTCAGTAGAGCCCGGGAAAAGTCCCGAAACTTGAGCTTCGCAGATTCTGGCTGCAGTTTCCAGAGCCTTTAAATGCTGCTGTTTCAGGCCTGGACTAGGCCTGTTTTTCCTGATATTTATAACCCTGATCTCTGTCCCCGTAACTGCGGAAAGAGCAACAGCCGTTCTGACTAGCTGTCCTCCCCCTTCGCCGTAAGAACCGTCAATTTCTAACATTTCCTTCCCTGTATTTTCCTGGTTTAGTCTCACTTTATCCTGTTGCCTTCTTTTTCCCTTATACTTCGGATTGCAGCTTTTACGGCTGGCCGGAGAGGGTCCACAAGCATGGAGACCGGCGGTGCATAGCAGGTTTCCAGGTCAAGAAGGTCCTTGATAGTGACTTTTTTCCGCACGGCAAGGGAAAGAGCATCAATCCTTTCTTTTATTCCCTCTCCTCCGGCAAGCTGTGCACCTACCAGAACCTCGTCTTTAAACAGGAGTTTAATATACAAGTCTTTCCGACCCGGATAGTAGGAGGCCCTTGTACGCCCTCGGGAAGATCCTGCAACCACTTCTATTCCATGATTTTCAGCCTCTCTTGAGATAATCCCCACTCCGCCAAATTGCAGATCTCCTGCTACGGCTACCCAGGGGTCTGCAAGCGGCCCTATAACAGTACGTTTTCCTGTGATATTGTTGCCAATTATGTCGGCCATATGCCTGGCTGTTGTACCCAGCTGACTTAACCTGGGTTCCCCTGTTATAAGGTCTGTTACCTCTACACACTCCCCGCCTGCATACACATCAGGAAGAAACTTTTCTCCTGACTTAACCTGGAGCATTTCGTTTACAGTTATCCCTCCGGCTTTTCCGATTTCGATTCCGGCCTCAAGGGCAAGAGAGATTTCGGGTCTAACTCCACTTGCAAGGAGTACAAGATCTGCAGGAAGCTGCCTGTCCCCCACATATAACTTTTTTTCTTTCCAGAAGCTTTCAGGAAAAACAACAGGTTCTCCGGAGACAATCTCAATCCCGTGATTTTCCAGATGTTCCTTTATGATTTCAGTAATATCAGGGTCCAGTTGCCTGGAAAGCAGGTGTTTGCTTCTGCTTACAAGGGATGTTTTGATTCCTCTCTTCGCAAGTGCAACTGCACACTCTATTCCTATTGTCCCTGCGCCTATTATGCAGACTTCTTTTACATTCTTCAGTGCTTTTTCAAAAAGTATTCCATCAGCAAGACTTCTAAGGGTAAAGATACCAAAAGGGAGAATATTTGCGCTGCCTGTTCGAGGTATAAAAGGCAGACTACCTGTGGCAATCACGAGTTTGTCAAAAGAATGAGTTCCTTCGCCTGTCCGAACAATTTTTAAGTCCAAATCTATTGATCTGGCGCACTCGTTCAGCCTGACATCTATCCGGTTTTTTTTGAAAAATTCCCAGGGTTTTACTATCAATTTTTCAAAACTCTCAATTTCCTGGCCCAGAACAAAGGGGATTCCGCAGTGGCTGTAAGCGGTATGGGAATCTCTTGAAAGTACGGTAATTTCAAAATCACTCTGTCTTCGAATTTTGGTAGCAACTGCCATGCCACAGGCTCCCCCTCCTATAATAACCACTCTTGAAGGATCTTTTTTTTCGGGGTTATGTAAGGATATTGTTTCCTGAGACTCTCCCTTAATTCCGGCTGATTTCCGGATATTATTATCTACAGCGCTTTGTGTGCCAAACACGCTTCCCATACTCCTAGTAGTTGTGTTTCACGCCTATTATATGTTTTCAGGTAACCGAAAGGCTTTCAGGTTAATAAGCAGGGAGTCTGGTAAAGAGACTTAATTAGACCTTTAATCAGGTTCTTTTTGAGAAATAAACTCTTTAAAGATCTATATTTTACATCAAAAGGTGTCTACTAGCATTATTTGCAAAAAGCTGAAAATTACTTGTTACGCTTCAGGGGGGTCTGAACGAGCGAGTTTGGGAGTGGGGGGTTAGTACATAAAAAAGTTTCTATGCCTCGCCCGTTCAATTTTTTACAAGTCTTTCGTTTTATATATACTTTTCTAAGTTTTTCCATTTTATTATTATTTATAATTTTTAAATCTCCTACGGAGTTACTCTGAAGCATCTCCTCCGGAATTGTTTTGAAAGTACATTATTTCTAAAATATCGTGTACGAAAAAACGATCCGAATTTGATATAATTTTTTAAATAACCACAAAGTTCTTAAAGCCTGCAGGCATTAGATATATGAATTTAAAACATGTGACGTACAGGGTTCCTCATTTGCCGAAATTCCTTTAAAGGCGGGCGAGAGTTGTTCTGTCAGGTCATATTATTGGTTAACAACTTCATCCATTCATCATCGCTAGATTCGTAAAGATAATCCAATGTAATTAATCTGCATGCAAATATAATAAAAACTTCAGATTTACTGCATTATCACTCAGGGCTAAAACAACCACTCAATGTAAAACTGAAATTCATATATCATCACCCATGAAGTTCAAGTCAAAAAGTGCTCTCAATAACCTGATAAGAATTTAACTTACCACTTACCAATTATCACCATACAGCCCCTAATTTACGGGATAGGGCGTCTGGCACATTTTGGTTGCTCATGCCCGGATTCCTCGTACAGGGGTATTTCTTCAAAACTTGAGTTATCAGGCTCGTTGAAAAGTGAACACTTATTTTGGCTTCGGGCTCTGAAATTTTCTCAGGGCTATAATAGAAACTTATGTTAGGGCAAGGGCTTTCGGGCAGATATGGAAAGCCTCAGGAACAACGCAGGTATTATTGTCTGCCCAACTTGAAAGTCAGGAACTTCTCTATCTAAGAGAATCATTAAGCCAGGCTAATACAGCTCTGGAAATTTACCAGGTTCTCGTAAGGTAAGAGCTTCTACCAGACCTTTTAATTTCCTGCATTCTGCCGGATCAGGTCTGCTGGCATAAGTACAATGGAAAATCCAGGCAGGTCCGGAACTTTCTTCCCGGCAATAGTTGTCATTAGATCTGCCTCTTCAAGGGTGTTAATCCCTGACTCGATATGAAATCTGATTTTTACTATTTTTGCATTGTTCAAACTTTACGAGTTTTCGGAATGTAAAGAATAATTCGTATTATCAAATTCGTATTATCAGGAAACTCGATGGTTTGTAATCTAGGAAAGCAACCAGTCATAATTGTTGGGAATAAATTCCTGAGAAAGTAGTTTTAAAAAATTATCACGATAAATCATTCACAATATTTGAGGAGAATTCACATGCAAAATACGGATACTACAAAGTACATCATTCATTCTAAGATTAACGCTGATGGGGTAATTGAACGTCCTGATATCGTAGGTGCGATCTTCGGGCAAACTGAGGGACTACTCGGGGCTGATCTTGATCTTCGTGACCTGCAAAAAACTGGTAGAATTGGTAGAATCGAGGTAATGGTTACGGCTAAAGGAGGAAAAACCAAAGGAAATATCTTTGTTCCCTCAAGTCTTGATAAGGTCGAAACCTCAATTCTTGCCGCGTCTCTTGAAACCATTGACAGGGTAGGACCCTGCAGCGCCAAAATTGAGGTTTTCCAGGTAGAAGACGTAAGAGCTGTAAAGCGCAAGAAGATTATCGAAAGGGCAAAGCTCATTTTTACTAAAATGTTCGATGAGACCGTGCCCGAGTCTCAGGAGCTGGCCGATGAAGTTCGGCAATCTGTGAGAGTTGATGAACTTACTTATTACGGAAAGTCCAGAATTCCATGCGGACCGAATGTGCTTAATTCAGATGCCATTATTATTGTTGAGGGAAGAGCTGACATTCTAAACCTGCTCCGTTATGGTATCAAGAATACAATCTGCGTGGGTGGAACGAATATTCCCCCTGAGGTTGCAGAGCTTACTAAAAAGAAAACAGTAACGGCTTTTACGGATGGGGATCGTGGAGGAGAACTTATAATACGTGAGCTCCTGCAAGTAGCAGATATTGACTATGTTGCCCGTGCTCCCGATGGAAAATGTGTGGAGGATCTTGTCCAGAAGGAAGTTATTAGAGCGCTGCGCCGAAAAGTTCCTGTAGAACAGATCATTGAGAAATACGGAATTCAGGAAAGGGAAGGCGAGGAAAGCGCCTGTAGATTGGAGAGGAGTTCCAAAAGAAAGATAAGAGCACCTGAAATTGTCCCTCGAATTGCTGAAAAGAAATTACACAAGCGTATTAAGGTTCACAGAGTCTCCCCAAAGCCGGAAATCTACGGAGAGGAACACCCGGAAGAAGAAACAAAAAGAGCGGAACCTGAAAAGGCTCTTGAAAAGACTCCTGAAAAAGTTGCTGAAAAAGCACCGGAAGTAGCTCCTGTTACTGCAGAAAAAGTCAAACCGAGACCTGTTCTCGCAAAACCCCAGATTTCGGCAAGGGCAGTTCCTGCTGCCACCAGAGTTCCCAGAGAAAAACCTGCTGCTGAGAAAATCTCGGCGGCCGTTAAAGTTCCTGGAGGTGAGGCTGTAAGAGTCTCGCCTGCCCCGGTAAAGACAGTTCCCGTTTCACCTGAAGCCGTCAGGTTCAGGCCTCATGTAGAAGCTCTGAAAGGGACTCTAACTGCCAGAATTCTTGATTCCCAGGATAAGGTAATAGAGGAGATTGCGGTCCGGGATCTTGCCAGCAGGCTGAAAACCTATAAAGACAGTATCCAGAGCGTAGTTTTTGACGGCGTAATTACCCAGAGGCTCGTTGATATTGCTTCAAGTAACGCAATTAAGAATCTCATAGGTGTAAAAATAGGGAATATTGCCAAAGTTCCTGCTGATATGGAAGTTTTAACAGCAAGCATGCTTTGAGAGACTTCTATCTCTCTCAATTTCCCATTTCCTTTCTATTTCTCTCAACTTTTCACTCTTTTGTAATCGCTTTTTTTATGATCTCCTTTTTGTGATCTCTTTTTTGTGTGATCCACTTTTTATAATTCTCTAATTAACTACCATTTTATTCCCAATTATTCCCAATTTTCCACTTCTTTTCAATTATCTCTCAATTCCCAACTCATTTTCTACTTCCTACAGTTTTCCATTTCTTTTTCCAGCTTCTCTTTCGTTTTTTCTAGATTTTACTCTCTTTTTTGTTTCTTTTCTTGGCTAAAGTGTTTTTATTTTTTCAGAAGCTAGTTTTCTTCCGGGAGTCATTGTCTTTTCGCCCATTGATTTTCTAATATCGGGATTCTTATACTCTATGTTTTCTTCCAGAGTTGATTCTCTCAAGGCTGTCATCTTCTGTGCAATCTTTATGCATGGGGAATGTGGAATCACCACGATTTGGTATTATTTCACACTATAGTGCTAAACTTCACACTTTCTGCCATAATCCTTCATTATTTATCATATACATTATATAGAAAACTTTATAATACAAAACTAGGAAACTAATTTCCTCGGATAATTCTTTTATCCGATTCAAGATAATATTAAATTGATCTTGTAAAATTGTAGGTCTGTTCGCTATGCACAAGGAAGAGCTCATACAACTGCACACATATATGGCACAAATGAAGAGGTACTTTGAAAGGCACGGGGTAACGCACGAGTTTGATGACTACAAGGCTTTATCCATAAGCCCTGTACACATTCACCGGAGTAAGGCGGACCACAAGCGCGCAATTTTTATTTTAGGAGGCGAGCTTGCGACTCTTATGTCCCGGGATGATCCTATCTTTGAGGAAACCTCAACCCAGATGAGGGAATCACTGAGTTCCGTCATCAAGCTCATGGGTAATAACTGATAGGACCTTTAAGGGTGACAAAAAGTTCGTTGTCCGAGAATATAGGTTCCAGATATTTTTGTTTTGAGATCAGGAGACGGTAAGGGTGAAGATGCATTTTCATCACCATCCCGTCCTCTCCATCTGAGTAATATTTTTTCTCGGTCCAGCAGGGTACAAATCCTATGGACCTGTATATTTTTTGTGCTCCTATGTTACTGTTTCTTACTTCGAGCCTTGCGTAACGAAGTCCGTTCGCAACAAAGATGTCACAGATAGCATGAATAAGTCCTGTACCTACTCCTCTTCCCCGGTATTCTTCTTTGACACCGACAGAAAAAATATGCCCTTCACTTTCTGCGGAACGGTAGCCTACTACATACCCCACGACTTTTCCGTCCTCCACCGCGACAAGGAAACCATCCCCTACGGTTTCGTAAAAGCTCATATACAAGAGGGAGTTGTGCTCTGAAAAGGCCTCACTTTCAATTTCAACTACTTCCTGGAAGTCCTCAGGTGCAAAACGCCTTATCATAATATCTAATATATTCCTGCCATTTTATTATTTCTTCGAGAGGAAAAGTTTCTTCTGAACTCCTGCAGTCTGGGTTTCATAGAACCTACCTTCGAGATTCGCATACAGCTTAGAGTTTCTTGACATGTCTGACGTCCACTGCAACTCCCCTACTGGATTTTACCATTTCCTCTCCGCTCATTACAGCTCGCCCCACACAGAGAGCTTTCTTTCCAAGCACAATTACCTCATCATTAGGTCGTATTCCTTGATCTGCCTGAATCACTCCTGGGGCAAGAATGGAACCGCGCGGGAGAAAATCATCAATTTTTACCAGGTATTGCTCACTTTTTATCATCAGTTCAGCTCCCTCAAGGGAAAGAGCAAGCATTCCGTACTGCGGAACAAGGGTTGCAAGCTGCTTTTTTCCAGTAAAAAGCTGGTACTTGGGGAACCGGCCTTTGACCGTAAGCTTTCCAGTTTCCTCAGAAAAAAGAAGTCCTGCAGCTTCTCCGAATTGATATTCTGCAATTGCTCTCAGGAAGTTCTTTTTCTCTTCTTCTGCGTTCAAGCTTTTCTTGCTGAAATTTTCGGCTGTGCAAATAGATTCAACTGTGTTCTTGAGATTTGAAAGGGCCTCTATAGACACAAGACTTCCTGTTGCAGTGTAGATTATTTCAATACCGAGTTTGCTTGCTGCCCGTTCACATATTTCTCTGTATGCGCCTTCTACATGGGCAACCACGGTCTTATACCTGTATTTTGAGAGATAAGCCTCAAGGCAGCCGGAAACCCAGGCTTTTTCTTCTTCGTCCCAGTGCCCTGTAACCGCAGTGTCATAATGGGATGCAGGGTATGTCAGTTCCAGTTCCCTGGGTACTATTCCAAGAGGTGAGGTTAAAATCACTTCATGAATAAACTTTCGGTATTTTCCAAGGGCCAGGATGAATTTCTGATGGGACTGGGAAGTTGAGTAAGGTTTTCTGGCTGCACATGGAAGTAGTACGAGAATCTCGAGCTCTGGAGGTGAATACCTCTCCTGTATTCGCCGTGCAAATCTTGCCACCTCGATTCGGGATAAGGCTTCGGAAGTATCCGCAAGAAGCTGGTTTTGCCGAAAAGCAGGAGTTCTTTCCTCAAGGTAGGAATATTCGAAATCTCCAAGTCTTAACAGGGCTGTGAGCCAGGACCTGACTCTGCACTGACCTTCGATATATTCCCTCAACGTTCCGGCCCTGATTCTTTCCCTCACAAGAGATAGTTCGGCTTCGAGAGCATCCCTGTTATGAGCTGAAAGGAATCTTGCTCTCTCGATTCTCGTAAGCTTCCTGAGCTCTTCAGGTGTACTTGCAGCACATAATCTGCACCTGCAGGGAAGCTCTGTCAGGGAGTCAAGATAAAAGCTGCCTGCTCCTGTCAGGTAGATATCAGAATAGGCTGCGATTTCTGCCCTTGTATCGTCCAGAATGTCAATTCCGAGATAGACCAGCATAGCTATATTCTCAGGAAGTGCCAGATTTGGAGCGTAGAGAGCTGTATCAGGAGGAATCTGGTTCTTAAGCTTTATTACAGTCTCGAGAAATCTCCGCGCATTGTTTTCCAGCGTGCCTGCCCCTTCCATTACATAGAGGTCGGTTTTCTCAGGCTTTCCTCCAACTCTCAGGAGAGAACCTGTTGGGCCTTCGATTTTTTCACCACTAATGGCAGTAAATTTTTTGACCTTTCCGAGGGATTCGGCTGGAATGGCAGGTGAATAAGCTTGATGCGGCAGGATTATAAGAGTCCCGTTTCCTGCTTTTTCCCGAATTTGCTTTACGCGTGCCTCAAGCTCGGCATCGGATTTCACACTCCAGAGACTCCCTGCATCAACAACAGGGATAGGGCTTTCAAGCTTTCCGAGCTCAGCTGCACTTAAAATACAGGGCGTACGAAGCTCGGGAGACAGTAGAAATTTTCCGATCCTTGCTGCTCCGTCTCTCTGTTCTATCTCAAAGTACTGTGTCATGTTTGTCCTCTTATCTCTATCAGGATGTAAAGGTTTGTCCTGCGCTTTTTCCTGAAAGTTTCTTTTACTGCCTGCTTTCCTTGAGTTGAAGGGTGCTCAGCTTTACGTTTTACTCCGCGGCAACTCTTCAGGAGGAAGAAGGATGGTATATTCTTATATATTATTAATCTTGATTATCTGCTGCAACTCATCTTTCATTTATCTGTCATTGTCTGTCTCAAGCTGTGACAGAAATCCTATTTTTCACATCTGAATTCCAATTTGAGGTCTAGAATGGATATAACTGCAGAACTTCGAAAGATCGTTGGCGAGCGACTCTCTGTCTCGCCTTCGGAGCTTTACTGTTATTCTTCTGATGCATCCCAGGTCAAGGGAATACCTGATTACGTGGTACGCCCGAAAAGCACAGACGAAGTAAGCCGGATTGTCAGGCTTGCGTATGAGAACGATATTCCTGTAACTGCGAGGGGAGCAGGCACCGGGCTTGCGGGTGGCGCAGTTCCTGTTGGAGGGGGTATTGTGCTGGATATGTCGGGCATGAACCGAATTCTTGAAATCGATATTGATAACATCCAGGTCGTGGTAGAGCCCGGAATTATTCAGGATGCTTTAAACGATACGCTGAAGCCGTATGGCTTTTTCTTTCCGCCTAATCCAGGCAGTTCAGCCATGTGCACTATCGGAGGTATGATAGCTTACAACGCAAGCGGAATGCGTTGCGTTAAATACGGCACTACCAGAAACTATGTTCGCGACCTGGAAGTGGTTCTTGCGGACGGGACAGTTATACACACCGGTTCAAAGATGTTAAAATCCGCTGCAGGATATGATTTGACCCAGCTTATTATAGGTTCGGAAGGTACACTTGGAATTGTCACAAAAGCCGGTCTGAAAATTGCCCCCCTCCCGAAAACTCGAAAACTGGTCATTGCCTCCTTTGAAAATGCGGAAATTGCAGGGCAGGCTGTTGTAAAAACCTTCTCAAACGGGGTCATTCCTTCAGCCTGCGAGATTCTGGATAGGGTTTCCCTGCAGGTTCTCAAACGTTACGACCCGAATCTTGTACTCCCTTCGGAAGGTGATATACTTCTCTTCGAGGTTGACGGCACTGAAAGCTCAGCGCGTGAAGCTGCAGAGCAGATAATGAAAGTCTGTGCTTCCCTGGCGCTTTCCATAAGGCTTGCGGAAAGTGAAAAGGAAATGGCTGACATCTGGGCAGCCAGAAAGCTAGTAGGAGCTGCAGTTTCCCGCCTGGACCCGACCAAGACTCGCATTTATGTCGGAGAAGACGTGGGAGTTCCTATAAAGCAGATTCCGGAACTGCTAAAACGAGCACAGGAAATTTCCGAAAAATTTAGCCTGCCTGCTATGAAATATGGGCACATAGGAGACGGGAACCTGCATCTTGCCCTCTTTATTGATGTGCTGAACAAAGATGAATGGGACCGCCTGAACAGAGCCGCAGATTTGATCCACAGGACAGCGATTGAGCTTGGAGGTACGGTCAGTTCCGAACATGGGGTAGGAGCAGCAAGGGCCGAATATATGAAAGTCCAGTGGGGACCTGCCCTTGAGGTAATGCGTGCAATCAAGAAAGTCCTTGACCCGAAAGGTATACTGAATCCGGGGAAACTGGGGCTGTGAAAACCATGAAAAACGAAGGAAAAAAGGAAATTGAGCAGGCAAAAAAGCCGGATAAAACCGGAATTACCGGGAAAGAGAGTAAGAGGCAGGCATTTGAAGTTGACCGCAGGTCTGTTTACAAGTGTGTTCAGTGCGGGACCTGCCGCTCGGTCTGCCCTGTGTTTGACGTGGTTGGGTGGGAATCTGCCAATACACGCGGCAGAATGCTGATTATCAAAAGCCTGCTCGAAGGCAGGCCACCTTCTGAAGATGTTCTTCCAAGTCTGGCTTCGTGTACAACCTGCGGAATCTGTGCCTCCAGGTGTCCTGCAGGAGCAAACCCTTCTGAGGTTGTGGAAGCTGCCCGTGCTCAGCTTGTGAAATGCGGCATCACAACAGACGCCCAGGAAAAACTGAAGTCGGCAGTTGTAACATGCGGAAACTCTTTCGGGGAAACGAAGGACCGCAAACATTGGCTTTCCGAAACAGAACGCTCAAAGCTCCCTGAAAAATCAGATTACATCTATTTCGTGGGCTGCTTCGATTCCTACCGCTACCCGGAGTTTGCCAAGAAAACCTTTGAAGTTCTGCAGTGCTTCGGAGTAACTCTCCTGCCTGACGAGCAGTGCTGCGCTTCTCCTCTCCTGCGTACCGGATTTAAGGAGGAAGCAGAAAAAATCATGGAGCGCAATCTTGAACAGATCAGGAAAGTGGGAGCGCACACAATTATTACAAGTTGTGCCGGGTGTTATACAACCTTGAAGAACAACTATCCTGAAGAACTGAAGGTCATCAGTCTCCCTGAATTCCTTGCCGAGCGTCTGGAAGAACTCAGTTTGAACAAGCTTGACCTGACAGTTACCTATCATGACCCCTGTCACCTGGGCAGGCATAATGAGGTTTATGACGCTCCAAGAAAGGTTATCCAGGCAATCTGTACTCTCAAGGAAATGAAAAACATTAAAGAAAACGCACGCTGTTGCGGCGGTGGAGGCGGAGTAAGGATAGGATATCCTGAGATTTCCCTTGAGCTTGCAAGAAACAGACTTCAGGACGTGCCAGAAGGCGTAGACTACATTGTTACCTCCTGCCCCCTCTGCGTAAGAAACCTCAGGGACGCAAGCGGAGATCTAGAGGTCATTGATATTGTAGAACTCGTGGCAATGGCAATGGAATAGTCTGGCTGCTTTTGAGTCTGCCATTCTAAGTTTAACTGCCTGCTTCTCAGTTGACTTTATTAAGGGTCGGTTTGATTCGACTCTCCCATTCTTTTTTAGTTTTTTGTAATGATCCTATCTTTCAGTTTATCTTCCCGGATCGCTCACAACAATTCTCTGATATATTCTCTGATATCTTTCAGGATCGACAATACAAATTCTCTGACCTCTATTCACGGCAATATGGCATCATACTTTTATTTCCGGAAAACGACTCTTGTTTATTGGAATTTACGGCCGGATATGAACTTTAAGATAGGTTAGGAGGGCACAATAATGAGTTGTAGACCGATAAAATTTCATAACGTTCCGCCTGAGACGTTTAACTGCATGAAGAAAAAGCTTCAGAACTCTGGTATCCATGTCCCGCCAGGCAACAGAGGAGAACTATCTGGCAAAGGGATCACTGCGGATTTCGAATGGGACGGGCAGTCCAATCTCACCATCACAATTACTGAAAAACCTTTCATCGTCAGCTGTGAAGTCGCAGCCATGAAAATAAAAGGTTTCGTAAGAGAGTGCCATGGTTCGTAAGATTTATCTCAATTCTTGAAGAAATTCAGGAATTAACTTTGGACTATTATAGGAACTAATTTCATGGAAAGTTTCGGATTAAAACTATGGGCGAAAGGAAACTGGATACTGAAGGCTGCCAGGGAATTAAATTCAAAAATGTAACTCCTGGTGTATTTTCATGCATGAAGAAAAAACTTCAGAGCTACGGCATCATCGTTCCATCCGGAAATTCCGGGGTAATTGAGGGTAACGGAATAGTTGCCCACTTTAGCTGGGACGGTGAGGCGAACCTGTTAATTGAGATTACGGAAAGACCTCTGAACACCTACTGCGGGCAGGTAAGTGGGAAGCTCAGGGCTTTCTTTCGCGAGTGTCAGGGACTGTAAAATGAATTGTGGCAGGATACCAGGTTTGTCTTCAACTTATTTAAGCAAAGAATTAACGATTCACTCTAATTTTCATGCAAAGAGCCTTTAAGAGCCTTTATTTTTGCCGCTTATCTTTTCTTCTTATCAGACAACTCCGGGCGTTTCCCACAAGGTCAAGTCTTCCTGCTTTTTCCAGAGCTTCATATACAAGCTCGTAATTTGCAGGACTCCTGTAGTGCATGAGGGCTCTCTGCATGGCTTTTTCTTTTTTGTCTCTTGCAACGTATACTTTTTTGCCTGTGAATGGATCAAGGCCTGTATAATACATGCATGTCGATACGGTCATGGGGGTTGGGGTGAAGTCCTGCACCTGTTCGGTGTAACCTCCGTGGTCCCTCACATACTCGGCCATTTCTATCATATCTTCAAGGGTACAGCCAGGATGCCCTGACATCAGGTAGTTTACAATGTACTGTTCTTTGCCGCATTTACGGTTGAGAGCTGTAAATTTCTGGGCAAACTTTTCGTAGATTTCCCTGCCAGGCTTGCACATTGCATTCGTGACCTGGCTTGAAAAATGTTCAGGTGCAATTCGCAATTGTCCGCTAATGTGGTAAGTGCAAAGTTCCTGTAGATACTCTTCATCCTTAAGAGCCAGGTCATAGCGTACCCCATAACCTGTAAAGACCTGTTTGACCCCTGGAAGCTTGCGCAGGCGGCGTAAGAGTTCGAGCAGCTTTTTGTGGCTTGTATCCAGGGCAGGGCAGATACGAGGATAAAGGCAGGATTTATCCAGGCAGGCTCCTTTTTTTTCCCAGGTTTCACACTCCATGCCGTACATATTTGCACTTGGACCGCCCACTCCATTTATAATGCCCTTAAAATCCGGTTTTTCTGTGAGTTTTTTAGCTTCACGGAGAACGGACTCAATACTGCGGCTTGCAATCATGCGTCCCTGGTGCTGTGTAATTGCACAGAAAGCACAGCCTCCGAAACAACCCCTGTGTATTGTCAGGGAGAATTTTACCATTTCCAGGGCAGGAATGGGTTCGGTGTAGGAAGGGTGGGCTTCGCCAGTGAACGGCAGTTCATATACGTGATCCATCTCAGTCTCGGTCAGGAGGCGCATTGGCCTGTTCTGCACGATTACGGTTTTCGGGTGGAGCTGGACAACACCTTTTCCAGTAACAGGGTTCTGTTCTGCGTAATACATGCGAAAAGCCTTTGCAAAGGCTGTTTTATCCTGGGAAACCTCTGAAAAGGAAGGGATTTCAATGTATTCCCTTAAAAATTCGGTACTTTCTCCGGCTGTTTTCCCGTTCCTTTGTTCAGGTTTGTCCTGTTCCGGTTTATCTGATCTCTTGTCTGGCTTTTCGATTCTCTCTTTGTTCTCTGATTTTTCAACTCTTTCTTTGAGCTCTTTCCAGGCTTTGACTTCCATCTTCCAGACTGTACCCGGAATATCTCTGATACTTTTGATATCCTCCCCGGCCTGCAATCGTTTTGCAATTTCCACGATCTGAAGCTCTCCCATGCCGTAGATTACGAGGTCAGCGGGTGCATCAGCCAGAATTGATTGTCTAACTTTATCCGAAAGATAATCGTAATGGGCAAAACGCCGTAAGGAAGCTTCAATTCCTCCGAGCACTATAGGCATTTCAGGGAAGGCTTCTTTTATCCTGTTCGAGTAGATGACTACTGCACGGTTCGGGCGAAGCCCTGCTTTCCCTCCTGGAGAATAAGCATCCTTATCACGTGGTTTCAGGCCTGGAGTCAGGTTACTGACCATAGAATCGGTATTTCCTGCACTAACTGAGAAGAAGAGTTTTGGTTTTCCAAGTCTTTTAAAGTCTTCAGGACTGTCCCAGCGCGGTTGGGCAATCACCCCTACTCTGAAGCCAGCATCTTCAAGAACTCTTCCTATTATTGCCGTGCCAAAACTGGAGTGGTCTACATAGGCATCCCCAGTGACCAGAATAATGTCAAGTTCTTTCCAGCCACGAGCTTTCATTTCCTTAGGGCTCATCGGAAGGAACTTTGATTCAGGTATATGGGAAGAACCGGATTTTTCTTTCCTTTCCCTCTTTCCTTGTCTGGTTTCGGTTCTTTCTGGTTTTTCCCTATTTCTATCGGGAATTTTGCTTCGGATGTTTTTCTTTCCCGCTTCTGACGAGGGCTTTACTTTTAAGGGCTCAGCTTCCGTTTTTCTGTCCTGGGCTTTTTCGGGTTTTTTTCTGGGTTTCGTGCCTGATTCTGCTCCTTCTTTTGTTTTTTTCTTTTCTTCAACTTTTTTTGGGACAAAAAAACCGATTTCTCTAGTCGATTCTTCTTTACTCGATTTTTTGAGGCTCAAATTCTTACATTTCTTTGAAATTGCTTCATCTTTCGCCATAATCTGCTTTAGAGCTCCTCATTATCTTTGATCTCTGCTTAAATAGCTACGTACATTGTTTTCATACAAGAAATGTCTTCCAGACTGGTTTATAGATCGTCTTTATTCTCCCGTCATCATTTTTAACATTCTGTACGAAGCCATGATCTGGCTGTTCCCATTCCTATCCGCAGGAGCTCCGTGTCCAGAGTACAGGGTCTTCACATCCAGTTTTGTGAGCTTTTCTATTGAGCCAGCCATTTTTTCAGGCTCTGAACCCTCAAAGTCCATTCTTCCGAAACCCCCACCCGGAAAAACAGTATCTCCGGAAAAGAGACTTTTTGAGATAGGTTCATATAGGCAGATACTTCCTTTTGAATGGCCAGGGGTATGGATAACTTCCAGGTATTCCCCGTTCCCTATGTCAATTTTATCTCCTTCTTCATATGTAATCGTGGGTCTGACCTCAGGGGCTCGGTCTCCAAAAAGTACGGATACGCTGAGGTATTCGTCATTCACACCTTCCAGGTCAGCTTTGTGTATCCCGACTTTTGCCCCGCTCTTCTCTGCAATGGCTGCTGCTGCCGCAGTGTGATCATAATGACAATGGGTCAAGATTATAAGTTCCAGGTCATTAAGTTTTATATATTTCTCCAGTTGCTTGATAATCAGGTCGCTGTTCATTCCAGTATCAATCAGGACCTTTCTATTTACCAGATATACGCTGGAATCGTAAGCTGTGGGGCAAATGTACCGGACTTCCATGGTTCTTCCTCTTTTACTCCTCTTTTCTTTTTTCCTTACTCTTTTCCTTGAGCCTTTCGCATTGTTTCCAGTCATTCCTTGCTTTTAATTAAAGCCTCAAATTTTAGATATTAAAAGCCCTGCGAGCGTTTTCGGTAGTTGATTTTGCAATCTCTGACGGACCCATATCCTTAAGTTGCGCTACTACGGGGACTGAATCTACTATGAAGGCAGGCTCATTTCTTCCTTTGCGGGAAGACAGGAAGGGGCTGTCAGTTTCAAGAAGCAGGTTTTCAAGTGGCACGGCTTCTGCAAGAACCCGATGATGTTCGGAAAAGCAGACCAGAGTTGCCAGGGAAATGTAATATCCCATGTCCACGATTTCCCTCATGGTCTCAACAGGGCCGCTGTAGCAGTGATAGATAACCGTATCCATATCTCTGACAAGCTTCAGCACTTCAGCTTCAGCCAGTCTCGCATGCACAACAAGAGGTTTGTCCAGGTCTTTTGCAAGCTCTATCACTTTGTTGAATGCCGCGGTCTGCCTCTTTCGCTCCTCATTTGTTTTGCAGTCCTGAAAGTCCAAGCCGGCTTCCCCAATACCTACTGCTTTTTCTGCATTGGCTTCAATCTGGGCAAGGATAGCATTTATCTCTCTATCCGGTCCTTCCCTTCCAATATCAGGACTCAGGCCAAGCGTGGCGTGAATATCTTCATGCTTTTCCGCAAGTTTAAGACTCATGTTGTTTCCCTTCAGGGAAATTCCGGAATTTATCATTCCGACCACCCCTGCTTCTCTGGCTCGGAGAATAGTCTCTTCCCTATCGCGGTTGAATTTAGGAAAATCAAGGTGACAGTGAGAATCAATAATTGGATAAGGCATGGGTCTGTATTCCATCTCATTTTATTTTACTTTTTATACATGATTTATGGAATACAGATCCTAAAAACGAATATGCAGTTCTTATCCGAGTTTTTATTTTTTCCTTACAACTTCCGGGCACTTTCAGTTAGTCCTGGTCGGTCCCGCTCAATTTTAGCTTTTCGACTCTTTTTTATACAGCAGGTTCATAGCATTTACAAGAGCTTCTACAGAGGCCATAACTATGTCCGGGTTTGCAGATCTAGCAGTTACGATTCTGCCCTTCTCATTTTCAAGCCCTATATATACGTCTGCAAGGGCATCTGCTCCACCTGTAATTGCATCGATCCTGAATTCTTGGAGTTTGAAGTGGTTACTTTCTCCAAGGATATCCCTCACAGCATTGAGAGCGGCATCCACAGGGCCAACCCCTGTCTTTGCTGAAATAATTTCTTTGCCTTCAATGTCTGCCTTGACTACTGCAGTCGGTGTCAGGATATTTCCGGTCATTACGGAGACTTCCTTGAGCTTTATCAGTTCTTCTTCCGAGCTAGCTTTCCCGAGCACGGCAGAAGCGACCGCATAGAGGTCCGCATCCGTAATCTGTTTGCCCTTATTTGCAATTTCCTTAATTCGGGACACGATCTCATCGAGTTGTTTGTCATTGCTTATTATGCCCGCAGATTCGAGAGACTGCTTGACTGCATGTTTGCCTGTGTGTTTACCAAGTACAATGCGCCGTTTGTGTCCTACCATTTCCGGTGTCATTATTCCAGGCTCGAAAGTATCGGATTTTTCGAGTACTCCCTGGCTGTGGATTCCTGATTCATGGGAAAAGGCATTCTGGCCCACTACAGGTGTATTCGGAGGAAGCCTCACTCCAGTATAGTTTTCAATCAATCTCGAAGTTTCTACAAGGTATTCGGTCCGAATATTCGTTTTTGCTCCGTACATTGCAACCAGGCTCATAACCGTCTGGGAAAGATCGGCATTTCCTGCCCTTTCTCCTATACCGTTTATAGTAACCTGGACCTGGGACGCGCCTGCTTCAACTGCCATGAGACTGTTTGCTACGGCAAGCCCGAAGTCATTGTGGCAATGCACATCTATGGGAACCGTTATTTCGGCCGCGATATCCTTTATCTGCCTGTACATTGCAGATGGGACCATAACGCCAACAGTATCCGGCACGTTAATAATATCGCATCCTGCCTCCTGAACTGCTTTAAAAACCTCTATGAGATATTCAGGCTCGGTTCTCGTAGCATCCATTGCAGAAAACATGCACTTACTCCCATGGTCTTTGATGTACTGGACAGCCTCAACAGCCAGTCGAATCACTTCTTCCTGGCTTTTTTTGATGGTGTATGTCCGCTGTACTTCAGAAGTAGGGACGAAAGTATGCACAAGTCCTACATCACTGTCAAAACAGGCATCAATATCTTTTTTCAATACACGGGCAAGTCCACAAACTTCAAGATCCAGTCCGGCATTAGAAATAGATTTTACGGATTCTTTATCTCCTTCTGATGAGATAGGAAATCCAGCTTCTATAATGTCTACCCCGAGTTTGTCAAGTTGACGGGCAATTTCCAGCTTCTGGGCAGAAGTTAGAGATACCCCAGGGGTTTGTTCTCCGTCACGCAGTGTTGTGTCAAAAACAGTTACCTTTTTATTCTGCATGGGTTCGATGTAAAAATCGATCCCTTCTTTCGGTTCTTACATTCATGGTAATCATCTAGTTGAATGTAGATTTCTGGTATATAAATGACACGAGCGTTTTTAACCATTTATGTTTAAATTTTGTTTTTTAATATCTGGATGGAAAATTATATATACCAGATACCCCCTTCTAGGGTTGCTTCTCAAGGTGTCACACGACAACCAGGAGAATTAAAAACGAAACTTGAAAAACGGGACTTGAAAAACGAGACTTATAGGTGCCAGAAAAACGGAATATGAAAACAATAACAGAAGGCATCTGGAGACATTGTTCTCGAATCAATGGCTCATAAAAACGGACAAAGTTAAGGATTCAAAAGTAGGACTCTTTTGAAATCTTTCAACTATTTTTCTATTTCCCTCTTTCAAATTTGTTCAAGCTCCTTTGCAGGAGAAAATTTATATACAAGGTGTTCCTTGTATATAGTCCTCACATAAATCAGATGTGTTGAGGGGCGCAATACAAAGCTTTAAATACTAGAAATGCCTTGTAAGTATCCCTCG
>CAYSZA010000002.1:0-7290 GCA_964435275.1 uncultured Methanosarcinales archaeon
CCTTGAGGCCTGCGGAGCCTTAGACCTGAGTTCAAGTCTCAGTCGGGACGTAAACTTTTATTTTTGTTTTCTTCATATGTGTTTCATTTGATTCTTGTTTAATTCTCTATTTTATCCAGCTAAATTCTTTATTTCATTCCATCTATTCTCCATAGTCTTTCCTTTTTCCCCTGACTGCCATCCTGTTTTTAAGTTTACCCTGGTTAAATCAAAAAGATAATGAATGTGAGCTGAACTTATATTATAAAGGTCAAAAGATGGGATGTTTATGAAAGGGAAAATTCTGATATTATTTGTGGTGTCTGTATTCTTACTCGCCTCAGGTTGTGCCGAGGAAGACGCTAAATCTATGCCCGACGACTCGAATAATCCAGTGCCTGAAGCCGGCGAGGCTATATCGCCTGAAGAAAACCCCGCTTTAAACTCTGGAAAAGATCAAATTGTCCGTCTTGAGAATTACGGAGTGGTAAGACCGGCGGAACTGAACATCTCAAAAGGAGATACCGTTTCCTGGTGGAGTGACAAAAGACAGGGTAATTACGTGCTTGTCAGTGAGGATGGGCTGTTCCCGGATAAAACACTTTCATACAGGGTGCCTTTCACATATACTTTCAACGAAACCGGAACCTACCACTTTATTGTTAAAGATCTCCCCCAGATGAACACTACCATCAGGGTGAACTGAAATTTTTCCTGCGTTGCCCGGTATTCCGGTTTATAGAGTACTCTGATCGGCAGAGGAATGGGACTGACCCGTATACCGGGCTACAGGATAATACATCCTCAATTCAAAATGAGCTTAATAGGGTATTGTTTTAAAACCTGGCAGGCTGAAAGAGGCTAAAGTCCTCGTTTTTTCAGAAGCCTGCTATTTATTTGAGGACGAACAGTACCTTCTAGAATGGGTTTATTCCACAGGGTCTATTCCAGAATTGACTTATGGTTTAGATCCCTGAAGAGATTCTCAAACTCTGGTAATAGGTCTGGCTATACCTTTGTAGTGATCGAAAAGCTCTTTTCCCCATTTGAGTGCACTTTCATCAAAACTTACCAGATTGTGGTTATAATAAATCCCACTGTTACAGAAAAGGGAAAGTGCCATAAACTTCTCCGTTACTATGCTTGAAGCAATTTTCATATTGTTATTATTGCAAACGTAAAGTCTTGTGTATTTCAGGTTCAGAAAATGTTCAAGTTCTTTTTTGTAATCGTTAAGCATTCTGTCATAAACGTACTCTGTAAATACCAGTGTTATATCCGTACCTTTTGCGGCAAGTTCTATGCACAGGGATGGGTAGATGGGCAGGAAAAAGGATGATGAGATCATTACTTTCTCGGATTCCGAGAGATGCTTTACGACTTCTTTCGGATATTCGAATACATGATTTCGATCAGGGTTAACTTCAATATAGTCTCCGAGTTTTCCGATCTCGTCCAGAAACTCAGGGGGAATTGATGTCATATCCTGGTTTATCCAGTAGTCGTGGTTTTTATCGAAAACGCTAAAGGTTTCCAGAATTGTCTTCATCTTCGGAACCAGAATTTCTCCGATACTGGAAAGCTTGTAGAGTCTATTACTCTCAACAATAAGATCCTGCTTCATCAGTATCTTTACCTGGGTCATTATCGGGCTTGAACGGACATCAAGTGTGTTTTTAATTTCTTCGATGTTCTTGGGTCCGTTCAGAAGCAGTAAAAGTAGATTTTTCCTTTTTTCTGAAAGAAAGAGAACATCCAGTAATGATGACTCCATCTAATTCCCTCTCTTAGGTCTCATCCTATTATATCTGACATTGTATATATCTCTATACCAGAAGACTCTGAACTTCCTGTATCCTATCCCTTGCCATTGTAGTTTTTAATGGGATAAGATGTGTTTGGGGTGTATATCTGGGGCTATAAAGAGAATTACCATTTTTATGCAACAGATTATTACTACAATAATATATAATTATTTTTTACTACTTTTGTAAGCCCCGTAAAAACTCTATTTTGCAGTTATCATGGAGTTTTTCTTCTTTCCTGTTTACCGGAACTTTAATGCCTCTGAGGTAGCTGGGGTTTTCTACACCTGTATTCTTTTTATGTCATATCTTATTTACCTGTCTTGAGAGCTTCTTGAAGTAATCAAACAATTCCTGACCCCATAAAAGGGCACTGGGCTCAGAGCTCAAAATAAATTGCTGGTCAAATTTCCCTTTTTTATCAAAAAGTCCCAGTAACATTATCTTATCAGTTACGGTAACCTCAGTAAGCTTTATTCCTTCTTTGGAAACATACAGGCTCACATTATCCATACTCATTAATTCATTTATCATATTTGAGTGCTCGTGTGAAAGATGATCCCAGACAGACTGGGTAAAATTCAGGGAAAGTTCGGCATCTTTTCTGCCGAGCTCAACATACAGGGGAAGATAAGCGGGGTTGAAATAGGAAGCAAAAGTCGAAACTCGCTTTGCATTGCTCATACTGTCAATAATTTCCTGAGAGGGCTCATAAATATGGTTCAGGTCGGGCTCTATAAAGATACAGTTTCCAAGTTCGGATATGCGTTCCAGCAGGTGGCGCGGGATTGCGTTCAGATCGTGACCTGTCCAGTAAGAGTTGTTTTTCTCCACTACTTCAAGAGCACTTATCAGAGGCTTTATCTTCTTGATTATAAATTCTCCCAGGACTGTGAGCTTATACATCCTATCTTCCTGGATAATAAGATCGTTATCTATCAGTTTCTTTATCTGGGGAAGGATCGAAGTGGCTGTAACATCAAGTGAGTTCCTGATTTCATCAATATTTTTTGAGCCGCTATCCAGCAATATAAGAAGGTTTTTTCTCTTATCGGAGCGGAAAACAAGATCAATAAGTGAAGAATCCATGTTCTCTTACTTCCTGTTATTCAGTAGTTTGCAATGGTGGCCGATCCTTCTTTCCGGCAGGCTGGTTCCTTGGCTGTTCGTTTTCAAATTGAGCATTTCTCCGGCTTTTTTAAATCAATATCTTATCTGTAAATAATATTATTTTTAATTAGTTGTAATCCCTGGGGTACAGATTCCTACAAAAGTTATTTTTGTTTCCATTGGAGTCTGTTTCCAGCCAGGGGGAGAAAGGTACTCTACACTTGTGTTTATTTTTATTGAGCCTTCCGGAAGTCCAAAGTCTTTCATTGAATCCAAGATGAGTTCTTCGCCAGTTTTATGGGAATACTCTACTGCCATTTGATATTGCTCGAACTTCTCTCTTCCTGCGGGGGTAAATACCAGGAAATTCTGGTCTGGATTTTCCATTGAGGATGGTCTGATAATAATCTCGATTCTTTTAATTCCTTTTCCTACAAGGGCTCCAACTGCATTTCCTACCTCGGCCTGTTCGGGAACTATAATTTCTGCATCAATGAGAGCCTTGATTTCTTCACAAAAAACTTTTACAGGCCCTCCGAGCAGGACTATAGGAATATTTAATTTGTACTGGACAGGAACTTCTTCTTCCAGCATTTTCTTTATTCCTTCTTTTCCCCTGCCTTCCATGATAAAGGATATCAGGCTGTAAGCCATATTTTTTGCAACCTGCTGTTTTACTTTTTTGCAGAAGGCATACACTCCCATTTGAGTGAAACGCGAAAGTTTTTTGGCTCCTATTTGGGCAGCTTCTACATCCCATTCGGTATATTCTCCAAGCACGTGCAGGGCATCAGTGGGGGTAAAACCTATAGCCTGGATTACTCGTTGCTGAATAAGTGAATCAAGGACTGCTGGAGAGGGAAAACGCTTCATCTTATTTAAAATCTCGTGGATAGAAAGAGGCTCATCTTTTATAATTTCAAGCAATTTTTTCTCGCTTTCTGTGGGATTAATGGGGTTTACTCCTGTACTGACAAAGAATTTTGTGGGCTGAATATGCTCGTTGAGCATGGTTCTCAGCGGCACTGGATTCTTTTCAAGTTTCTCCTTGAAATTCGGATACTGGATAGCAGCATAGCAAAGAGGCATCACCCTTCTCGGGCCTATCCTGACGCATCTCTTAAACCACACGTGGCTATCTCCCCCATTTGCCGAACTCTCCATTTTTATTGCTTTTACGCGGGTTTGCCAGCCTCCCACGACTGCTCCTTTCTCACAAAGCTCTGGAACTCCCTGCTTCATTATGGAAACGTCAGTGCTCGTCCCTCCAACATCAATTACGGCGCAGGTATCCAGGCCTGAAAGGTGAGAAGCTCCCATAATACTTGCGGCAGGTCCTGAGAATATGGTTTCAATGGGGCGCAGTTTTGCACCTCTTATATCTATAACCGAGCCGTCACATTTCAGCATAAGGATTTTTGCATCAAGTTTTCTTTCCTTTATTTCAGTTGTAATGGAATTAATAAACTGGCAGGTGATCGGAATAAGCTGGGCGTTTAAGACAGCTGTGGCTGCCCGTTCGCAAGCTCCAAGTTCCTGAGAAAGCTCGTGTCCGCAAACCACAGGATGCCCTGTCAATTTAAGGATTGTCTTCTTAATTATAAGCTCATGCTCCGGATTTCGGGTGCTGAAATACGAAGATACCGCAAACACTGAAACTTTATTTTTTAAGTTCATTGCGAACTGTTCTACGGCGGTGAGGTCCAGAGGTTGTAGCTCGTCCCCGTTGTTGTCATGCCCTCCTTTTACAGTAATACAGTAATCTGCGGGAAGTTCCCTCGGGATAGTGTAGTCCCCTACAAGGATCAGGCCAACAGGATATCCTGTTCTTTCGAGAATGGTATTTGTCGACAGGGTTGTGGAAACCGACACCAGTTTTACTCTGCTGAGGTACTCCGGATTCAGCTTATCAATTGCATTTCTGATTCCAACCATAAGGTTCGGGTAGGTGGTAATCGCCTTGCTCGTATCAAGAATCCGGCTGTCCGAATCTCTTAAAATTACAGCATCGGTGTAGGTTCCGCCTGCGTCAATACCCAGACTATATTGCATGTCAAAACAGCCCCATTTTTACTTTATGTTACGCAACTCAGGTCTTTTTTAGCTGTATACATCCTTTTATCCGAATTTGTGAAAATTATTTCTCAAGATATATATCCCTGTTTATAATGTACGGCTGTTGATATCCCTACTTATCTTTATCTCTCATGTCGTAATAGTACTTCGTGGGATACCTATCCCTACGAAAACAATCTTGGTTTCCAGGGGTACATCAGTCCAGCCGCTTGGTGCAAGGTGTTTCCTGCTTATATCTATTTTTATATTTTCTTTGTGAAGTCCTGCATTCACCATATAATCCATAACAAGCTGTTTTCCGAGTTTTTCTGCATATTCTACAGCTTCATTATAGGTTTCAAATTTCTTTCTTTCAGATGGGGAAAAGACGATGAACTCGTTTTTCGTTTCATATTGTAAGATATTCTCTGCAGTACAGCTCTCATGAGCCTCGGAATCTACCACGTTTTCAACTTCTTCCTGACGCGATTTGGGAATAACTTTTGTTTTTATGAGAATCTCAACCCTTTTAATTCCCTTTCCAACAAGGGCTCCGACAGCGTTGCCCACCTCAGCGTGCTCGGGAACTATAAAATCAGCATTAATAAGGCTTTTCAGGTCATCAACGTAGGCTTTCACAGGTCCTCCGAGGAGCACCACAGGAATTTCCACTCTGAAACGGGTAAAGTTCCTTCCAAGAAGAACCCTATCAATCTCGTTTCTCGGCATTCCCTCTATAAGGTACGCAATAAGGTCTTCAGCAACATTACGCGCAACTCTGTGTTTTGCTTCCTCACTGAAAACCTCAGGACTCTGCTTAAGAATTCTTCCAAGCATTGAAGCCCCTATTGTTGCAGCTTCTACATCCCATTCGGTATATTCACCTAGCACGTGAAGTGCATCGGTAGGAGTAAAGCCTATTGCCTGGATCAATCTTTTCTGGATCAGTGAGTCCAGCATCGATGGGGAAGGGCGTTTTTTAAGAGCAATGAGCAAGTCTCCGAAGGAAACAGGCTCTTTTCCAATATGCCTGTAGATTTCCCGCTCTCCTGCTCTCAACTCGATAGGTCTGAAGCCGGTCCTAACATAAAATTTTGTTACCTGAATGCTCTCGCAGAGATATCCTTTTGCAACCCTGTTCTGCTTCAGTTTTTGTCTGAAACCGGGGTATATTACCGAAGCCCTGCATAGTGGAATTACCCGGCGAGGCCCGATATAAACTCGGTCGCCTTTTACCCAGATGTGACTGTCTCCACCGGTTGCTGAGGTCTCCATACGGATGGCTTTTACGCGGGTTTGCCAGCCTCCGACGACAGCACCCGAATTGCTGAGTTGCGGGAGTCCGTTTACTATCATAGCTACGTCCGTGCTCGTACCGCCGACATCAATCATAGCGCAGGTATTGAGCCTGCTCAGGTGAGACGCACCAACAAGACTTGCGGCAGGCCCTGAGAATATGGTCTCAATGGGTTTTTCCAGGGCTTCTTCGATTCCCACCACTGATCCGTCACACTTCAGCATCAACATGCTGGCATTTATGCCTCTTATTTCAAACTCCTTGATTATTGCCTGGATAAACCTGTGAGTGATCGGAATAAGCTGGGCATTAAGAAACGCAGTTATGGCCCTTTCGTAGGCTCCAAGGTCCTGGGAAAGTTCGTGCCCGCAAACCACGGGATGCCCTGTAAGTTCCTTGACGGCTTTTTTGACAGTTAGCTCATGTTCAGGGTTGCGGTTGCTGAAATAAGAAGATACTGCAAAAGCCGAAACCTTATCTTTTACCTTGAGGGCGAACTCTTCTACGGAATCGAGGTCAAGAACCTTTAGCTCTTCACCGTCACTGTTATGTCCCCCGGAAACTGCCACCCAGTAGCCCGTAGGAAGTTTCTCAGGAATTATATAATCTCCCACCATAATCAGCCCTACAGGAAAACCGGTACTTTCCAGAATGGTATTTGTAGACAGGGTTGTAGATACGGATACCAGCTTGATATCTTTAAGGTATTCCGGGTTAAGCGCGTCAACAGCATTTTTCATTCCAGTGAGGGGATCGGGATAGGTAGTCAGTGCTTTACTGGATTCGACCACTGTCCCATCCGAATCTCTGACAACAACGGCATCAGTATAAGTGCCCCCTGCATCGATTCCAAGACTAAAGTGCATTTTCGACCTCTTCTGCGAATTTGATAATATCTTCCCAGGTCTCTGGACCGCTTTCAAATTCGATAGTTACTTTTGCGGTAATGAAATCCAGATCTTTCTTGAATCCGGATGCCGATTTAAACCTGTATACGTAAAGTCTGGATACCTGTTAAACATTATAGTACCTAAATGGATAGCT
>CAYSZA010000002.1:7390-34051 GCA_964435275.1 uncultured Methanosarcinales archaeon
TGTATACGTAAAGTCTGGATACCTGTTAAACATTATAGTACCTAAATGGATAGCTGCTAAGATACAAGTGGTGCGTTTCCTGTCCTACGAAAATTTGGTTTCGCACCTGATTTTTTACACCATTATTGCTATATTATTATTTTATTTTTTCTATATTTTTACCTTGTCAAAATAATGTTACAGTTTTCCTTCTTTCTTCTTCAGAAGATCTTCCTTTATTTTTTAAAGTTTTTCCTGAGCCGGGTTCGATTCTTATCAGTACATATACATCTTCCACAAACGCTGCTTTCAGTTTCTCTTCGACGAGGTTCGCGATCTCTGCAGCTTCCCGAACACTCAGGGAGTCATTTACACGGACACAGACATTAATTGCTATCTTTTTCCCTATCCTGCGGGTTTTAAGCTCTCCGGAGCCCTTAACATTTCCGGTGTTGTTTATTATTTTCCTGATTCTCAGGTTATTTTCCTCATCAAGGGAAGCTTCTATCAGTTCATTTGCGGTCCTGTAGAGAAGCCCACCTGAAGTTGCAAGGAGATAGAGGCTTAAAAGGAAAGCTGCGAAAGGATCAGCTATATCAAAACCTTTTCCAGGCAGGAGTGTACATCCTGTGCCAAAGATTACAAAACCGGATATTAATAGCTCATTTATGGGGGTACGGGCTTTTAAGAATACTTCTTTAGCCTGAGTTTCGGGGCTTCCTGTCAAAATAGTCATAACACTTCTTAATACAAAAGCCAAAACTGCTGCAAAGAGTGCAGCCGTTTCAGGAACCTCGGACTCTTTGCCCTGTAAATAAGTAACCAGTTCCCCGGAACTAAGAGAAAGTGCACGAAAACTTGCAAAAAGAAGAATAAATGCCCCTGCTCCCATGCAGAGGGTTGTAACTTTTCCGTGTCCGTAGTTGTGGCTTTTATCCTCAGGTCTGCTTGCGATAGAGATATCCAGGAGTTTTGTATACTCATTGATAAATCCGGAGAAGGAGCGAACTGCATCAGCAAGAAGCAACGTACTGTTTGCCGAAAGCCCGGCGAACAGTTCGAAAACAGTGAGTAGAAAACTCAAAACAAGCCTTTTATAAGAGACATTTCGGGTCTTATCCAGCTTTTTATCCGCTTGCATTCGAAATCCACCGTCAAAGATTTTTCTAATCTTCCTCTGTAAAGCGGACCTTTTTACGCAGGCCGATAAGAAACAAAAAACGATATAGGTTTTTAAAAATTGAACAGGCCCTTGAATGCCTGTATTTTTCTAACGCGGTCATAATACAGGATCTCGCCACTCAAGAAATCTGTGTTGAGGAGGGCTGAAAAACACTGGCTTCTGTGCTTTCAGGGCCTGGGAGTTTATTTCAGGCTGCTCTTTCCATTCCTTTCTGCCATTTTACGGGTTTAATAAAGGTATTGAGGTTGTCGCAGGTTTTTTTTTCGTTGAGGGTTTACTCAATAAATGCTGATTACTTCATTCTTAGAGTGGGATTACGGTTTTTCCGTGGATTTCATTCATTACCATGCCTACAGCTATATACAGGGCTCCAAGACCCATAATAAGTCCTACATAACCGGCCACTACAAGCAACCCTGCACTTCCGGTTGCGTTTACAACGGCCAGCAGCATAAATAATACAAACAATGTAACAAATACAAACTGAAGGGCACGGACTCCGATTTTCATGGTAACTATCAGCATTACAAAAGTATAGACACCCCAGGTAAAGAGATACGCGGCCATAGCGGTTCCGGAAGAAGCTTCAGCCCAGCCGATTGCAGGCATAATAAGCAGTCCGGCCAGCGAGAACCAGAAAAGGCCGAAAGCTGAGAATGCAGTCCCTGCAAAAATATCTCCTTTTTTCCAGGACATAATTCCTGCAAACACCTGGGCGAACCCACCCAGAAATATTGCCATAGAGACAATCATTGATTCTACAGGGTATATCCCTATGTAGCTCAGACTCAACAGGACTGCGGCAAGGCCAAGGCCAGTAAAACCAAGGGGGGCAGCATTTGCAGTCTTGTCAACTATTACGGTAGCAGTTCCTACGTTTTCGCTCATGGTTTCACCTGAAGCCAATTTTCTAAAAAAAATCAAAAAAAAGAAGTTTAGGGCTTAGAGCCCGTAGTTTTCTGGTTTGAAAACTGCAACTTCCTGTTTGAACTTGGTCAGGTTGTCGCTCATGAACTTGTCAGCATCGTCGGTGAGGGCTTCGAGGTCGGCCTTAACCTTTGCAAGAGCATTGGTTTCGAACCTTGTAAGTCTGAGCTTGCCAGAGCTGACACCTTCTTCGACAATGTTGCAACATTCGATTGCAGCGTTCTTTGCACGGAGGTAGTTGTTTTCTCCATCCTTTGCGATTGCCTGTCCTACCTTGTAGGCGTTGTCGTAGGCGAGCACATAGCCCTGTGGGTCTCTGAATTTGTCAGAGAGCACGAGTATGTCCCTGAGGTCCTTTGCCTTTCCGGTCTTAAGGGCAACGTTCATCATGGAACAGTCGTATGCAAGGGTTTCGGACCAGCACTGGACAGTTGTACCGCCGAATTCACCGTGGTATTCAACGGATTCGTTGGACCACAGGTCACAGCACTGCATGACCAGGTTACCCATCAGGTCAGAGTGGGCACAGGTTGAGGTCTTACCTTCCTGAGTAATCGGGACACCTGCGATGGACTTTATGATACTGTTCTCGTAACCGCAGTCCTTTCCAGGGCCTACTGCACCGGCTTCATATGCACAGAGAGATCTTGCTGCAGAGATTGCCCTTGCAACGATTGCAGTTGTGTGGGCAAGGTTCTTGTCAAGCAGGCCGCCTGCAATGAACATTGCAGTGTTTGCCTGGGCACAGTCAGTGTCACCAGCTGCTACAGTGCCGGTCTTCTTTGCTACTGCTGCAATGTCGGACCAGACCATTTCCATGTCCATGCTGCCGAGCACACCGATACCGAAGAGAATACCTGCAGTGTCGTTTCTCAGAATGGAGTAGTCGAATACTTCCTTACCACCCATGCTCTCTACTGAAAGCAGGTCAGCACCGTTCTTGGCGACTTCTTCAAAAGCTTCCATAAAGACGCTGTACTTGTCTCCTCTAAGCTGGAGGTAGTCGCGGTCTTCACGGATGTCACCAATTGTGTGGCGGAGTGCGCACTTTATGCCATATTCATCGTGGTATTCTTCCATGATGGTCTTCTGAGCATGTGCAACAGCTCCTCCCCAGGAGGGGTTGTTTGACATCTGCTGAACGTGTTCAGTTTCAAGCACAACAGAGGGAGCTCCGATCTGAACCATCCTTGCCATAATGTCGGTGGTGATCCTTTCATACTCTTTTACGAGCTTCTCTTTGGATGCGCCGGCTCCAGGTCTTGGGGCATAGTTAACTTCGGGGGATGTGTAACCTCCACCAATTTCAAGGCCAAGTCCTGCCTTTACCGGGAATTTTGATTGCCCGAAAATCAGTTCATCTGCGTTAGCATAAGCCATTGAAGTGTATTTTTTTACCATTTTTGCTCCCTCCTCAGTGTTTGTGGAATTCCTCTCTTAATGCTGTGATATCTGTAGTACCTGCAACGATTGCGTCAGCAATCTTGGGGGCATCTGCAGCTTCTTCACCATAAACTCCAAGTTCATACTGGGATACGAAGTCCTGGTTTACAGCACCGCCACCACATGCGAATGGGATCTTTATTCCCTTCTCAAGGAGTTTGTCATTAACTTCCTTGAATGCATACATGGTGGTTGTCATGAGAGCAGTACCTGTGAGCATCATTGGCTTTTCTTTTTCAACTGCAGCGATTACTTCGTCTACAGGAACATCTCTTCCAAGGTCAATTACCTCGTAGCCGTTTGCTCTCAGAAGGGCAGCAACAATGTTCTTTCCGATGTCATGGACGTCACCTTCTGCAACATGGCAGACAACCTTGCCCTTTGCCTCAGGAACTTCGGTGGTCTGGCTCTTACAGAAGTCGATACCTGCAAGCATTGCGTCTGCGGACATCATAACGTTCGGGAGGAAAATGATACCATCATCGTAGAGCTGGGTTACAACTCCCATTCCTACCATCAGGGCATCGTCGATAAGGTCGATTGGCTTCTTGCCTGCATCGATTGCGGCTTTGAGTGCGTCAACCACGTCGTCTTCTTCTCCCTCGTAGATTGCTTTTGCAACCGGGTAGATGAGTTCATCTTTGGGGTAAAGCTCTTCTGCGGCTTCGTCAGGTGTCATTTCCTTTTCGAGGGCGACGTTGTAGCGTACTAATATGCCATCGATGTCTTCCAGTTTCAAATCCAACATATTTTAACCTCCATTTAGCAAAAAGGTCTCGGATTGCTCAGATCGTTGACCCTGCAAGTTACATCTCCCTGAAGTTTTCAAGCTTTTTTTTGCCAGACACTTCTTTAATACAATGTCAATGAATTCGAAAACCTCCAGATCGAATTCCTTCCATTGGGGGGGTTTGGATAACCTTCTGGTGGTGTACTGGTCATTCAGCTTACTGAATTTCAGTCCGTTTTTCCGTTTTTCAAGCCCTTTCAAAGGGCTTTTGATTTGCCAAGCTTACAGACCTCCAATTTTCTGTTTCCTGGCTTTAGGAGACCTTTTTTCCAGTTTTTTCTGTTAGGTGTACTCCCTTTAGTATTCCGGGATGCACTTGCAGATCACAGTTAGATTTAATTGCATATACCTTCACCGATGCTAATTTTTGCATCACTATAATTTTATAATTCTCTCTTCAATTTTCTCTGCAAATGATTTTATAAAAAAGAAGTATTTTTTTGTCCTCATTGATCTAAACAATGGGATCAAAATTTATAGGCCAATTATTCTCCCTCATGGGAGATTTTTTATTGCAGAGAGTGAAGATATGGAGATTTTTATTCTGAGCACTGGAGGTTATCAAGTGGATTTGTTTTTACTGGAGATTTGAAGCAGGCAAAATAAGGTAATCGAAATATATTTTTGAAAGCGCACAAGTGAAGTTAATATGCTCTTCAGTTTTTCCCGGAGCTTCCGTGATTTCTCGCTCTCCATGGGAAATGAGTGAAAGCTTCCAAAACTTGGGTTTTTGAATTATCCTGAAGTTTATTTGGATTCGATTTTTTGCCGTTTTTCAGTCTTTTTTTAAACAGAGTCAAACTATTTGCCTGGCAGGTTATCATGCCTCTGTTTCTAATTTCTTCTCAAGTAAGCTTCTCTCAAATTGTGTGGATTTCTGCTGGTAGCCTGAAGCCAGGTTCTTCCTGATGGTTGAAAGAGTCCTTTACCTCTATATTATGAGGGGTACCTTCCGGGCAAGGGCCGATGACCATTTTATGGTATATAAGGTTTTTGTGTGTCAGGTCATGACTGTCCTGAACCGGAAACACCCTTCCTCCCAGAATCCCAGGTTAAAAGACCACTATTCTCTGATTATAGCCTGGCCGGTCTCTTACTACTTTCTTGGAAGAAAGCCTCCTGTCTTCCATCTGTTTCCTTATTGCCCAGTTCCTCAGCTTTAATTAGAACCTATCTTCTTCCAGCAGCCTGAGCAACCTGTCAAAATTATCTCCTCCCTCCTGGCTGAAAAATGGATCATCTAAATATCAGGTTTAACTTGCGCAGGAACAGGCAGACTTTCAGGAGCTTCTCATAATTTATGAGTTCGACTTTATTGATGCCCAGGATTTTAGCCTCCCCTGTCTGGCTTTTCAAGAAATTCTACAGCTTGCCCGTTTCCTGACTCAGGCGGTCTGCATCAACAAGATTCACTAGAGGGGCAAAAGTCATTCCAGGGATTCAATTCTTTTTGATATTGCTTTTTATCTGTGCCGGGAAGACTATTCCTGTGGGTTCTATTATAATAGTATCCGGATTCTAAAAGGCCTGGATTTCTCAGGGTGTAATTGAAGAGGTCTATAATAGATTAAAAGTGATTTTGAGGAAGAGTACCGTGTGCCGCTTGAAAATAAAGTATCGCTTTATGTTTACTCAGGCAAAATAGGTCCTCTCCTTTCATGGTTACAGACAGTCCCGTGCTGCTGGAACTCTTTGGAAAAGATGGGGAATTCGATTACAGGAAGATTACAAGTTTTACTACGAGTGCTGTAGAATGGGGCAATGAGCTGGCTCAGTATTAATATAGACCATTCCACAAAGATCAATTAAAACTATGAAGACTGATTAAAAAAGATATGAGGAAAATAAATTTTACTCGCCGGTTTCTTCACCTCAATCTTTTATTTTAATATCCGAGACTCTCTGTACGTGCCCATGACTGCCGTTCTTATCACTGTCATTATGCCTGTGTTCGTGATTGTGGTCCGGCTCGGGTTTACTTACTTTTACTTTCTTTCTTTCAAAGACTTCCTGCACCGAGCGGTTTACGGCATCTTTAACGGCTCCCTTCTCAACATTTGAGACTGCTGAAAGGATCTTGAGTGTTGGGACAGCTCCTTCCTTTGACTTAATTATATCTTCCTGAGGCTTTTCATAGTATATGGTAACGCTCTGCTTCACGGTTTCCGACCCGTTGTCCAGAAAGAGTTTGATATGCCCCACAAATTCAGGGTTTAGTTTCAGCACCTTCGCTTTTATTGCGTTCATCAGCTCGGTTGTTAATTCTCTTGCAGCCTCAGTACTAAGACTTTCATCTTCAACCGTAAATTCTGCAGAATAACTGCCTACTTTTGAGGCTTCTATCGAGCTTTCGATCTCCTGGGGAGCAGAAGGTTCGACTTTTTCTTCGATTTCAGCTTTCGGAACTGTCTCGGATATCCCTTCGAGATCAGGAAGGACTATTTGCATAAAGTTCTCGAATCTTTCGCCTGTATCCTTTCCTGAAAGCAGGACTACCCTGGCTTTCGGATTAAGCTGCTGCACCGAGGCTTCAAGAATGGGAAGCCGGATGGGTTCTATCAGGTCTACCTTGTTTATCCCGAGAATTTCCGCATCTATAATCTGCCTCATGGCAAAATCTTTTACCTCTTTCATCAGGTGCTTGAAACGGCTGCCGTCAATGAGGGTGACAAGAGGAGCGATTCTTACCTGCTCGCCAAGGTTCATGAGTTCGATCTCGTCCCTTATTACATGCGGAAAAGCAATGCCTGTGGGTTCGATCATGAGAATGTCAGGGTTGTATTCCTTTACAAGGAGAGTAACGGTTGTCCTTAACCCTACTTTCAGGGAACAGCAGATACATCCGCTTGTGATCTCTTTTGTATCGAATCCGAACCTCTTTATCACGTCTCCGTCAATCCCTATTTCCCCTATCTCATTTACGATAATGGCAACTTTTTTCCCTTTCTCTGCCAGGTATTTGCCCATATTGATAATAGTGGTGGTTTTCCCGCTTCCCAGAAATCCCCCCACCACAATGACCTGCACGTTTTCTCCTCCCTTCTCGTCTTCTTGCTTATTGTCCTTTTCCTTTATTCGTTTTTTACTCTCAATAAGCTTGCCTTTTATTTTCCAGCAACTGTCAGATTTTCCCATTTAAACCTGTCATCAGGGCAGGCATGCAAACAGCGCTGGCAATTTGCGCCATCACAAAGGTCAGTCCTTATTTTCACGGTTCCGTTTTGTTCCATTCTCAGGGCTCCGTTAGGGCAGACTTTTACGCACTTATGGCAGCCTTCACACTCCTCAATTACCATTGTAAGGTAAGTTCCAACCCTTTCAAGTACCTCAAGCCCTTCTTCTCCGAGTTCGGGAATATCTCTTTCAACCTGGCGGTCAATTTTGAGGACAGAGGAAGGTTCGCCGATCATGGGGAGTTTTTTCTTTTTCAGGAACTTCTGAAGCATCTTGAAAGCCATGCCTTCGTTCCAGTAAGCAAGTTCCAGCAGATAGGCTTCCTTAAATGCCTCGGAAGTTGCAAACATAACATGGGTGCCTACGATTTCCTTTGCAATTGCCTGCAATTCCCAGAGCCTGTCCTCAGAAAGCAGAATTTCCCTGGCAACTGTCAGGGAGGTGTTTCCTATCTGGGAAACGTAACTTGCATTGTAAGGAATCATTCCCACCTTATGGGCTTTTGCAGCGTCCATATAAGTGCCTGCAGCTCCTGACATGTGAGCGATCTGCAATTCTTCCATCTCTATGCCTGCGGCTGCACAGAGAGTAATATGCCCGGCTCTGATTGCCCCTATAGCTCGTCCGGCTGCAATAAGGTCTTTATTCGTGAATTTTATCCCGTCCTGGAGGTGGATAATGCCGTCCGGAGTCTGGATCTTTGGCAGCACAATGAGTTTATTTCTCATGCCTGCCTCTATAAGGGCAATAACTCCAGTACCTGTGATGCCTTTTGCAGTGAGTTCTCCCTTTTCTACGACTTCCCCTGTTTTAGGATTTACAAGGTCCGCCATGGTGGTCTTCATATCCCTGTCGAGTACATAGCAGCGCAGGTTTTCTCCCTCAAATTCCACATCACATATTGTGTGAGGAGAAGCAATTGACCCATGTTCTATCTCCTGGCCTTCGAGAGCGGGTCCCGCAGCAGCCGAACCGGTATATATAACGCCGTTTGCTTTGAGCGCCATCTCGGCATTTGTTCCGTAATCCGTTGCAATTGCGATCTCATTGCTTTCAATCATGCCAGCCTTTACAATAAGTGCAAGTGCATCGGCTCCAACTTCGTGTTTAATCGCCGGAGGTACGAACAGTTTACAGTTTACGGCTTCTTCAAAGCCCTCGATCTCGGCCATAGGGACTATACGGGCATCCCTATTTTGCTCTTCAATGTGGTATTTTTGCTTTTTACGCTCTCCGGCATATGCCAGGTCTTCTATTGGAATTCCCTGAAAGATAGAAAGCTGGATTGGATTTCCGCAGATTGAAAATTTTTCCATTTCTGCCAGGTTTACTCCCAGCTCGTCCAGAATATTTTTTACTGCAGTTGCCGAGAGCCCGTGGGCCTTGTCAAGCCCGTAATGGATTGCAAAGTCAAGGTGGTCCATTACATTTGCTCCGGGCAGGGGATTTCTCAGCGTTATGACAGTCTTCTTAATCTCGCCACTTTCCAGGTCAATTTTCTGGGCCCTAAAACCGCTGGTTCCCAGGTCAATTGCAACTCCTGTTCTCATATCTTAACCTCCTCCAAAAAAGTTTAAGATTTTAAACCAGTATGTCTCAGACATGTCCTAAGTTTAATAAATTTCAATAAGTTTTATACCGAATTAGCTATCAAGCTATTTATACTGAATCTTTTGTCCGGACCGGTTCTCCTCAGCTCACAGCCTGTTAGGGCCTGGCTCTGGAGTACTCACTCCTCCTGCCAAAACTAAAAAAATGTAAAGAGGAACACAATCTCCGGATGCTCAAAATTTCAAAGCTCCGGAATGTGCCCAGGAAAAATAAAGAAATCTTTCGTGCCTTCTCAGGCGTAGTACTCGTCTCTTGCTGCGACAAGTGCTTTGATGTTCTCGAGGGGGGTCATGGGGGCAATACCACAGCCTGGTGCTAGTACATCGACTCCGCCTTCAAGAGCTTCTTTTGCTTCAGCTTTTATCTTGTCAATAGGTCCAGGCAGCAGAGTGAAAGGACTGGAAACATTTCCTACTAATCTTGCTCTGTCTCCAATTACTTCCTTACCCTTCTTTGTGCTGCCTATTTTTTCTTCAACGCTGAGGCCTTCGAAGCCGCAGTCTGCCATGTCGCTGAGAATCGGGTTAACGTTTCCGCAGACGTGGAGGACAGTTACTGAGTTAACACTTGCGGAGAACTTCTGCAGCCTTGCCTTGAGATACTGCCTGAAGGAATCAGGGCTCATGAGGTCAGGGGAAGCTACAGGGTCTGCAATGGCAATAATGTCTGCGCCTGCTTCGACCATTGCATTTGCGTACATGATTGAAGCTTCAGTGGCAAGGTCCAGAGCCTGCTGGAAGAGATCAGTCTTTTTAATAGACCATTTCATGAAGGATTTTACACTTACCAGGTCAGAGGCGACTGTAACAGGACCTTCCATACCTCCGATAATTGGCACGTCAGGACCTACTTTTTCCCTGACTATCTTTATGGCTTCGAGTACAACAGGAATTCTGCCTTTCTGCAGGAGGTCTGCAGGAATGGATGCACCTTCAAGGTCCTTGGGGTAGGGGTGAGCAGTGACAGATGGCTGTCTGTTCTTGGTACCCATGTTGATTTCACAGCCCATGGCTTCAACAAGAACGGTAAGACAGTAGGGAAGCCTTACAGCTTCGAGTCCGCTGAGCTCATAGTTGGCGATTGCGAGCTTTGCCATAAGTTCGGGATTGGTGTGAGCTTCTGGCCAGGGAGCTCCTACTTCATCCATAAGTTCTACAATCCCGGTCTGGGTCACGGAGCAAACAGGTACTTTGTCAACGGGCTTGCCTTCAAGGGCAGCTAAGAGTCTCGTTTTGAGTGTAAATTCGCTCATAGTCATACCTTTTTTAATTTACTGATTTACATTTATTTTTATTACAATTTCATTGTCTACTTGACAATATTATATAGACCTTTTCAATCCAAAAGGTTTCACGCCCCGGCCTGGAAATCCAGGGTCTCGAAGCGCAATTAAAAACTATAGGTTTCGCCTGGGAAATCAACAATACCTTTGAATCTCCTTTTCCACCTCTCCCGAGCAGAAACGAGAACCAGGGTAATAAAAACAATTCTCAGGCTCCTTAAGATTGCGTTAGAATGCGGGCATTTTTTTAGTTAACAACTTATAAAAGCTATTTGTCAAGAATTTTTTTTTGTCATTTTTTAAATAAACGAGGTCATAAATTTTGATCTCATTGTTCTTTTTGTTGTAACCTGATTGTGCAGGATTTTTATTCTATCCTAGAACACATCAAGTCCGAATTAGTAATGCATCAGGTCTTACTCACTCTCTTATTTCAGATTTCAAGGTCATTTTCGGAACCCATGTCAAGTTTCTTATTCTTATATTACTAGGACTTACGCACTTGAGGAACAAAATCAAGTACGGCAATCACTTTGGAATAAAGTACATTTCAGACAGTTAACGGTCTAGTGCTGTTGTTTTTCAGCTCAACTGCGTAAGTCCTAATTACATTGAATCACATAGGAGTTCCGATGGAGAAGAGTCTGACTGGCAGTAATGGTGATATTTGTTCTCCCCAGGGGAACGAGCACAGGATTTCACTTCAGGAATTTCTTCAAATATTTGGTGTCGATGAAAACGGGCTTAGTGAGCAGGAAGCTGCTCGCAGGCTCAAAGAATGCGGGGCCAATATTCTCGAAGAGACAGGAAAAGAGAGCATAATAAAGAAGTATCTCAAACAATTCCGGAATTTCTTCTCCATCCTGTTGATTGTGGGATCTATTCTAGCTTTCATCGGAGAATATCTTGATCCCGGTCAGGGAAACCTGTATATAGGAATTGCACTCGTAGGCGTTGTAATTATCAATGGGACTTTTACATTTATACAGGAATACCAGGCTGCAAAAACAATGGAAAGTTTTCGGCAGCTTCTTCCTCCCCATGCAAGGGTTGTGAGGGAAGGAAAGGTAAAGGATATTCTGGCATCGGAGATTGTAGTAGGGGATGTGATTCTTCTTGAGGAAGGAGATAAGGTTCCTGCTGATGGTCGTTTGATCGAAACCAATACTCTAAAAGTAGATAACTCGGCTATCACCGGCGAATCCGAACCTCAGCTTCGGTCTCTTGAGTGTACTCACCCAAACATGCTTGAGTGCAGGAACATGGTTTTTTCAGGGACTCTGGTACAGAGTGGAAACGGGAAGGCAATTATTTTTGCAACAGGACAGAATACCCAAATAGGAGGCCTTGCAACACTTACAGAGCAGACTTTAGGTGTGGACACTCCTATTCGAAGAGAACTTAACCATTTCATAAGGGTGATATCTGCAATTGCAATTTTCCTGGGGGTTACCTTCTTTATAATTGCATTTCTTCTTCAGGATGTCTTTCTTGCAAGCCTGATCTTTGCAATTGGAATTATCGTTGCCAATGTGCCCGAAGGGCTTTTACCTACAGTTACCCTTGCCCTGAGTCTTGCTTCCAGAAGAATGGCATCAAGGAATGCTCTTATAAAACAGCTTGAATCAGTAGAAACCCTGGGCTCGACAACGGTTATATGTACGGACAAGACCGGTACTATTACCCAGAACAGGATGGCAGTAAATTCTATCATGGTCGGTTTTGAGTGTCTCGTTCTCGAAAATCCCGCTAGCACCAAACCGAGAACTGCAGGGCAGGAGGCAGAAGAAAACGTAAATAAAATTGCTGCAAGTACAAACAAAGCAGCTGCTGAAGAAACTGCCGATCTAGAAGCAGGATTTTGTGCTATAAAAAAGCCTGTATGGGACCCTGAAAAATTGCCCTCTGTTTTTATAAGAGTTGCAGGGCTCTGTAATAATGCAAAACTTCGAGAGTCTGCCCCAGGATATTCCGGTGATCCTACAGAAGGAGCACTTCTCGTTTTTGCAAATAGACTGGAAGATATAAGAAAACTTCAGAACGACTATCCAAGGCTGGAAGAGTTTCCCTTTGATTCGCTTACGAAAAGAATGGAAGTTATTTGCCGTACTCCTGAAGGAAAACTTGAAGTTTATCTCAAGGGCGCCCCGGAAGTAGTTGTGAAAATGTGCAGTTCAGCCCTGGCTTCAGAAGGAATTAAGAAAATGGGTGAAGCTGAGCAAAAAGAGCTTCTTGCCCGACATCTGAGGCTCGCAGGAAAAGGAGAACGTGTGATCGCCCTTGCTTACAGGCAGGGAGAAGAACAAAGGGAGTATACTGGAGACTTTATTTTTCTGGGATTTATAGGAATTGTAGACCCTCCTCGTCCTGAAGCCAGAGAAGCCATTGCAAGATGCCACGCGGCGGGGATAAAGGTTGTTATGATCACAGGAGATCATCCGGTTACCGCAGAATCGATTGCAAAGGATGTGGGACTTGCAAACTCAGGAAGCCTTGAAATCATTACCGGAGACGAATTGAGTTCACTCTCGCGTACAGAGCTTGCTTCACGATTGAAAAATCCGAGCATTGTTTTTGCGCGCACTTCTCCGGTACAAAAGCTGAAAATCGTACAGATCTTCCAGGCCGAAGGAGAGATCGTTACCATGACAGGAGATGGGGTCAACGATGCTCCTGCAATCAAAAATGCGGATATGGGAGTTGCTATGGGCAGCGGCACGGATGTAGCTCGCGAAGCTGCGGATATGATACTCCTTGATGACAATTTCGCTACTATTGTGAATGCTGTGGAAGAGGGCAGAACCGTTTTTGATAATATTAAAAAATTTATCGTGTATATCCTTGCCAGCAATATTCCTGAGATTTTGCCTTTTATAGCCTTTGTCCTCTTCGCCCTGCCCCTTCCCATGCCCGTACAGCTTATCCTGGCAATCGACCTTGGTACGGATATGCTGCCTGCAATTGCTCTGGGAAAAGAAAAAGGTGAAGGGGATATCATGAAAAGGCCTCCCAGAGCGAGAGAAGAAAAGTTGTTAACACCTCAGTTGCTCTTTACGGCTTATGGAATAAAAGGCCCTGTAGAAGCTATTGCAGGCTTCTTCTGCTACTTTGCTGTACTTTTTGAAGGAGGCTGGAGTTTTGGCGAGCAGCTTGCAAACAACAATCCCCTTTATATGCAATCAATAACCGCTTTCTTTTCAGCAGTGGTTATCTGTCAGATCGCCAATGTTTTTGCTTCCCGAACCCGGTACCAGTCGGTTTTTACAGCAGGTTTATTCAGCAACCGTGCGGTACTGGTAGGGATTGCAAGTGAACTCATGATCCTCGCATTTATTATCTGGTATCCGACTGCAAATCTCATTTTCAATACTTCTCCCCTGGACCTCAGGTATTTGCTACTTGCCATTCCTTTTGCAATTTTACTGCTTGGAGTCGACGAGTTAAGAAAATATCTGCTGAGAAGGAATGTAGGCTGGGCAATCAGATTCCTTAAATGGTAAGCTGACCTTTGGCGATCAGAGTTCTTAAAAGCAAATCAAAATTGGTCAATCAGGTTTCCTAATGATAAATTAAGTGGCAGCTAAGTATATCTACTTCTATACTGATGGAAAATCCACAGGTCTCACAAAGGAATTCTTTGATTTCGTAATAAGCGAAAAAGGGCAGAACCTTGTCAGTGAAATCGGACTTTTTCCGATACAGAAATAAATACGGGAGATTAGTTCAAAAGAGCGTGTTAACAGTAACTATATGGAAAAAACAATAGGGACAGTTTTTTCCTGTAAACACGTTTCTGGCTGTCATCTTTCCTTAAACATCTTTTTTATTTGCAACGGTTTTTTATTCGGAGATTTCTTCTCTTTAAATACCTATTTTTCTCAAAAGTTTCCCTTTTTTAAACTTTCTGAAAGACAAATATTGATATCCGGTCTCCATAGATTGAATCGCCGAATTTTTCTTATAAGATTCGACCAGTAAATGGATAAAACGATGTTCGGTTTCAGATCTTGTTTGATTATAGAAAACTTTTATATAGATTCCAATTTAATCTCATCTGTCAATATTATCTTATAAACTTTCCTGTAGCTCTCAGTCTGGACTCCCACCTCCAGGCATAATTAATCCGAAACCCTACCACGAGCTTAAAGCATGAATGTTAGTAGAAAAATCCTTGTAATTATCTATATCATCTTTGCTCTTCTTATCTCAATCGTTATCTTTGCATCCCAGAGCATTCTTTATTCCAGTTTTTCCGATTTGCAGGAAAAAGAGGCAACTGACAATGTAGAACATGTAGAGAATATAATTGATTTTGAGATTCTACGCCTTGAGGAGGTCAATTCTGTTCTTTCTTCAAGGGACGATGTCAGGACTTTAATGCTCGGTCAGAGGTCTCAACCTTCCGGTGGAAATGCATTCGATGGCGCCTTTTCTGTAAGTGGATGTGATTTTGTTTTTCTGGTAAATAGTTCAGGAAGTATTGTATATTCCGAATTTTCGGATTCTGAGTTCTCTAATAATGCTTCCGCTCTTAGTGAACTGCGTCAGAGAATCGATGACGGCAGTTTACTATGTAAGGAGGATGAAACTCCTGTAAAAGGCCTGTTTCTGCTGGGAAACGGTTCTGCAGCTATTTCGAGCCAGCCAGTATTTGTCGCACCCGAAAGTAAAGAAATTTCAGGTACGATCATTCTTGGAAAAAATCTTGATTCGGGCTTTATCGAATCCGTTCAGGAAAGTACAGGAAGTACGGTTACGCTTTACAGTTTCAACAATGTGCCTCCTGATTTTCAGCAGGCTTTTTTCGAAAGTAAGAATCTGAACTTCACATATGCCGGAACCGGAGAGCACGTTACCGGTTATTCTGTCATCGAAGATATTTCCGGAAACCCAGCTATTGTAGTCCAGACAGATACAGACAGCAGCATCTATGCCGAGGGCCAGGAGTCTCTCAGGTACATTGTGCTTTTCCTCTTGTTTGCAGGTCTTATGATTGGGGCAAGTTGTAAGTTTCTTCTTGATAAGGAAGTAGTATCCCGAATAGTTGCAATTGATAATTTCGTAGAAAAAGTCAGAATGAATGAGGATTTCTCCGAACGATTCTCCATGGACGGAAACGATGAACTCTCAAGGCTGTCCAGAGGAATAAACCAGACGCTTGATCGCCTGAGATCAACTTCTGATGAATTTAAAGCCCAGGAACATGAGAAAAAGCTTATCCTCGATTCTCTCACTGAGCTCGTGGTGTTTATGGATTGCGAGTTGAGAATAATCTGGATGAATAAAGCAGCTCTTGACCACGTCGGCATGGAGCTTAATGGTGTTATAGGGCGCCGTTATCAGGATGTATATACTTTGTATAAAGAAAATCCAGGCAGATCTCCGGTAATGAGAGTACTTGAATCCGGTAATGAAGAGTTCGGGGAAGTTACTACACAGGACGGAAAGGTCTGGAAGATCAGTGCAATTCCTATCAAGAATGAAAATGGCAGGATTACCGGGATCCTGAAGACCGGCCTTGATATTACCGCACACAGACGTTCGGAAGAAAAATTACTTCAGGCAAAATTGGAAGCTGAAGAGGCCAATGCTTCCAAGAGTGAATTTCTCGCAAACATGAGCCATGAGTTGCGAACACCTCTGAATTCCATTATAGGGTTTTCGGATATTCTCCTTGAGAAAGTTTTTGGAGAGCTTAACGAAAAGCAGTTCAGATATGTAAGCAATATCTCGGCCAGCGGGAGGCATTTGCTGGTACTTATAAATGATATCCTTGATCTCTCAAAAGTAGAAGCCGGAAAAATGGACCTTCACTACAGTGAATTCTCGATCCACCCCGTGTTTGAAGAGGTCAAAGTCGTTCTCTCTCCTCTTGCCCAGGCCAAATCCCTTGAAGTGACTTTTAACGTAGAATCCGACTTTACAACTCTTGAAGCCGACAGAGGCCGCATCATTCAGGTTCTTTACAACCTTGTAAGCAATGCAATCAAATTTACTCCAAACGGTGGAAAAGTCTCGATTTATTGTAAAAAAAGCGGAAATCGGGCGCTTATTTCAGTCATAGATACCGGTATAGGCATTTCTGCTGAAGACCAGGTAAAGCTTTTCCAGCCCTTTACCCAGCTTGATGCGTCAGCAACCAAGCAGTATTGCGGCACAGGGCTTGGGCTTGCTCTTGTGAAGAAAATCGTGAACCTGCATCAGGGGGATATCTGGGTTGAGAGTGATCCTGGGAAGGGCAGTAACTTTACTTTTGCAGTTCCTCTCAGAAAGCCATTGGAGCTAAGAAAAGCCAGTGAGATGGGGCTTGAAGACGTAATCATAGAGTTTGAGATGAATAAAGCAGCAGCACTTTCAGTTAAAGAAAATGCTGACAGTTTGCAGGGAGAAATCGAGCTGCCTGAAATCCAGTTACCTGAAAAGGTAGGTCCCAAGCAAGAACTTGTTCTGGTTGTTGACGACGACAAAAACTCAAGTGAAATCCTCTCCGTTATCCTTAAGGAGGCCGGATATAGTGTAACTGCCCTTTATAGTGGAAAAAGTGTTTTGAAGGTTGCAAAGAGCCTGAAACCTGATATTATTACCCTGGATGTCTTCCTGCCGGATACCAATGGCTGGCTTGTTTTGAGACAGCTAAAGAATGATCCTCACACGGCTTCTATACCTGTACTTATTATTTCCATGACCAACAATAACGAGCTTGGAATTGCTCTTGGTGCAACATATTCCTTCACAAAGCCTGTAAAGAGAATGGAACTGGTAACTTCTCTCAAAGAAATTACAGGAAAATTCCGGTTCGAATCTCCGAAAGTCCTTATTGTAGACGATGATGAGAAAACTGTAGAACTGCTGAGCTCGATGATTGAGCCTGAGGGCTTTGAGGTTATCAAGGCTTACAGTGGGAGAGAAGGACTGCAAAAGCTCTTTTCGGATCAGCAGCCCGAGATTCTGATTCTTGACCTTATGATGCCGGAAATCAGCGGGTTTGATGTTATCTCCAGCCTGAGGGCTGATGTACACACAAAAGATATTCCTCTTATTGTGTGTACTTCCGGAGAGCTCACTGGGAAGAATATCGAAGAGTTAAACAGTGAGCTTAAAGGATATCTTATTTCGATTATGAAAAAGGGCACTTTTGGAAGAAAAGACTTAATTAATAAGATCAAACAATTAGTTATACTGAAGAGGCGTAACGATGAGGGAAATCCTGATTGTCGAAGATAATCCCATGAACATGGAGCTGATTCTGGATCTTTTGGAATTATATGGGCACAATGTAACTAAAGCTGAGGATGGGATAAGGGCTCTTGAGCGCCTTGCTGAAAAAAAGTTCGATATTATTCTACTGGATATGCAGCTTCCGAAGATGGACGGGCTTGAGGTTCTCGATCGAATTAAGAAAAATCCTGCAACTGCAAATATCCCTGTGATAGCGGTTACGGCACATGCTATGAAAGGCAGTGAGGAACATTTCATAGAAATGGGCTGTGTGGACTATGTTTCCAAACCTATAGATATCCACAAATTCAGGGTTCTGATCGATAAGTATCTTGGAGAAAACTCATCTTAACTTTACAGGGGTAGTTATAATTTCTCCAACCGTCTGGACATGCCTTTATAGTACGAGAAGAGTTCTTCACACCATTTAAGTGCACTTTCGTCAAAGCTCATCAGGCGTTGATGGTCGAATTTTCCCTTTTTGTCGAAAAGCACAAGCGAGCAGAAACGTTCTGTCACTACATTTTTGAGGGTAACGTTTTTGTCACAGATATATATCTGAACATTTTTCGATTCTACAAGAGACTTCAGATCCTCATAGTAATCTTTTTTCATCCTGTCAAAAACGGGTTCTGTCAGGATAAGACATATTTCGGCCCCTTTTCTTGCCAGTTCCGAGTACATTTCAACGTGAAGAGGATTGAAGTATGAAAGGAACATTTTTACGTCTCTTGATTCCAGGAGATTTTTCCTGAAATCTTCGGGGACCTCAAAAAGCCGGTTAAGGTCGGCTTCAAGCATGAAATAATTCCCCAGCTCATCAATTCTATTAAGGAGAGACTCGGGAATTGCGGTAAAGTCATGGTTTGTCCAGTAATCGTAATTTTCCTCAAAAACCCTTACGGTATTCAGCAGAGGTTCCATCTTCTCGACTACTATCTCTCCCATCTCCGAGAGCTTGTAGGTATTTCTATCATCCTGTACTATCAGGCGTCCCTCTTTTAATTTTTTGATCTGGGGCATGATAGATGTCGAGTTGACGTTGAGGGCTGTCTTTATTTCGTCCCCAGTCTTAGGCCCTTCTTCCAGCAGGAGCAATACGTCTTTCCTTTTTTCTGAAAGAAATGCCAGATCAATAAGTGATATTTTCATTTTGTTCCATCTCCCCGGGAAGCCTTTAAATTTAGAAGAGATATTTCCCCTTTATTTCTTTTCAGAAAGCAGTTTGAGTTAGCAAAAATTCTTTCTTCCTCCAGATTAACTTTGAAGGAACTTCTCACAACATTATTGCGCTACTTACCAATTGATCCTTTATATTTTTTTCCAAAAAACACTAACTTTCTTTAAGTTAAGTACTTTTTTCTAGCTTTTTCCCTATTTTCTTTCTTATAAAAAAGTATAGATCTGAACGGTAAATGTAAGACATTATCCATTATCGCACGCGGAATAATATCTCATCTTATTTATATTTTTTCTTACAATCTTTACTGCTTTCCGAACATTGTCAATTACGAGTCAAAAAGGCTTACCTGATCCTTATCTTTCATGAGGAAATCTAAGAAAAATCTCCTCTTTGAGGCGAGAGGAATCAGGTAGATTATCCCGAAGCCTTTTTTACCAGGGCAAAGATTCCACGCAGGATTTCTTTCGGGGAGGGAGGATTTCCAGGGATTTTCAGATCTACAGGCAGGATTTTGTCAACTCCGCCAAGTACTGCATAAGAATCTCTGTAAATCCCTCCATCGCAGGCATCGTCTCCTACTGCGATCACGAATTTCGGGGAGGGCATGGCTTCATAGGTTTTTAAAACGGCTTCGGCCATGTTCAGGGTAACTGCGCCTGTAACCAGCAGGACATCAGCATGCCTGGGGGAGGCCACAAAAGAGATCCCGAACCTTTCAACATCATAATGCGGGGTTCCAAGGTTTGAAATCTCAATCTCTGTTGAATTGTCGCTGCCTGAATCCAGTTCGCGGATTGCAAGGCTGTGCCCGAAGACCTTGCTTACTTCAGCTTTCAGTTCGACGCCGAGAGCCTCAAGTTCAGTATCGGAAAATTCAAATTTTTCCGTTACTTTCGGACGGAAGATGTAAGTAAGTGGGTTTACCATTCATTTCACCTCAGAGATCGGTTCCTGCATAGGAAAGGTTAAGGCTCTTGTTGATCAGAGGAAAATCAGGAACAATGTTCCCTAGCACTGCATGTTCTATCGCCTGCCAGTTGCAAAAAGATGCGGTTCTCACCTTATATCGGTCAATTACCCCTCGTCTAACATAGACCCAGTGCAAGTTCTGGCCCCTTGCGGCTTCAACCATTGAGAGGGCGTACCCATCAGGAATGTTTGAAATTGCAAATTCGGTTACTTCGGCTACGATCGCGCCGCCCGGAATTGACAATGTAAGCTGCTGGATAAGGGAAGCTGAATTAAGAACCTCAGCAGCTTTAACCTCAAAGCGAGAGAGGACGTCTCCTGCGGTTTTACCAGCTCTTTCCGGAGGCACATCTTTATATATGCCATAGGGGTGATCAAAACGGACGTCATAAGAGGCCCCGGCCGCCCTGGCAATTGGGCCTGTAAGATTAAGCGGAGCAACCAGATTATTTTTCAAAATCCCTGTAGTGGAAAACCTGTCAATAAGGGATGAGGAAGCCCGGACAGCCTTAACTGCGGATTCAAACTCCGGTACAAAGGTTTTCAGATAGAGGGCGAGTTTTGAGAGGGCTTCGCTTGAAATCTCCTTTTTTACACCTCCTAAATCTATGGCGCCTCTCATAAATCGGGAGCCTGTGAGAAGCTCATTTTGCCTGAAAATTTTTTCACGGAGAATGAGGAAAGGTGTTGTCATTCTTGGGAATCCTATATCAGTAATCATGCCCGAGAGATCGCTCATATGCGAATAGATGCGTTCCAGCTCCAGAAGAATGGCCCTTAAGTAGCTGGCCCTGGCCGGAACGTCGATTCCCGCAATCTTTTCTACTGCCATACAAAAAGCAACAGCATTGGCAACAGTTTCGTCCCCGCTTATAGCTTCGGCAATCGGGATACAGGTAGAGGGCTTTTTTCCCTCGGCAAGTTTTTCAATCCCCCGGTGTTTGTAAAAGAGGCGGATTTCGAGATTGAAAATGGGTTCTCCGATAACGCTGAACCTGAAATGGCCAGGCTCAATAATTCCTGCGTGGACAGGCCCTACCGGGATCTGGTATATTCCTTCGCCCTCGACCTGCTTGAAAGGATATGCTTCCTCAGGATTCTGGACAGCTTCAATTTTTCCATTTTTAAAGGATTTCAGGAGAGGGTGGAAGCCTTCAGGATATGCCTCATGTAAAAAGAGTCTCCTTTTGTCAAAGGCGTCCGTAAACTCTATTCCAAATCCGTCCCGAATTTCCCGCTCATACCAGCAGGCAGATGGGAAAACCGTGGCAATAGAGGTGGTTTCCGTCCTCACATGCCGCATAAATACAAACACATCAGTAGAGCCATTCAGCCTGAAAACATAAAAAAGGGTAAAATCAGGACTTTCCTCAAAACCTTGGGCACAGAACAGGCTTATCAGTACAAAACCGTTTTCGGAAAGGAGGGGGATGGCTTTTAAAAACTCTTCTTCTCCCAGGGGAATATATAATTCATTATTTTTTCCTTTTCTGATTTGCGGTTCTTTGCCTGAAACGTCAATTAACAGGTCCGTAGCATACAGGGTTGGCAGAACTTCAGGATTCTCTGGTGCCTGGCAGTTCTCTCTTATTTTCGGACCTGTCGGGATCAGGGAACCCGTTATGTTTTTGTTTGAATTCATCTTCTTTGACTCCTATTTACAGGTATCCAAGTTCATACACGATTTCATTCAGCAGTTTTTCCAGAGATTCCGGAAAGAAAACCCCAAGTGCCAGAACCATGAAAATAATGGATAGGATTGGAAATTTCATGCCATCTCTGACTGTATATGGAAGAAGAGTAATATCTGGCCTTTCAACTCCCGTCTCTTTAGAACTACGGGTAAAGGCTTCGATTAAAAATCTTGCAAATGCAGCGGATGCTATAACCAGCAGCAAGAGAACTGCAAAGACAAGCGATTTTGAGAACCCGAAAGTTTCTAGCAGGATAAAGAGTTTTGCCGAAAAGATCGGGAACGGAGGCATACCTATGATTGCAAAGCTCCCTATAACGAATCCCCAGCCTGCAACAGGCTGGAGCGAAAACACATCTCTCATATCCTGGACCAGGTTGCTTTCATATTGCCTGTGCAGAATGCCTGCCGAAAAGAAGAGTGAGGCTTTGGTCAGCGAGTGGGCAAGGATATAAAAAAGTGTCCAGAAAAGGGCAAGAGGCGTTCCAACCCCTATTCCGAGGAGGAGAATCCCCATATGTTCCACGCTTGAAAAGGCAATCAGCATCTTCAGGTTTTTCTGCAAAAGCATGTTCAGGACTGCAACCGCTACCGTAAGCAGTCCAAAACCCAACAGGAACTGGGATACCAGACTTTCGGCCTGGGTCTGCCTGACAATTGAGTACATTCGCAGAATTCCATACATACCTATGTTTAACAGAACTCCGGATAAGATTGCGCTTACTGCTGAAGGGGCTTTTGAGTGGGCATCCGGGAGCCAGGTATGGAAAGGGAAAATTCCGGATTTTGCTGCAAAGCCAATAAACAGAAACACAAAACTTGCAGTCAGCATTTTGGGGGACAGAAGAGCTGCATTTTCAATCAGCACGGTCCAGTTGAGGGTCCCACTGCCCAGCACTTCGCCGGATAGCGTGTATAGAAATATCAGCCCTATAAACGAAAAAAGCATGGCTCCCGAGGCTATGAAGATGTACTTGATAGCAGCGTCAATGTTTTCTTTGGCAGACAGGATTGCTACAAGTGCGGCTGAAAAAACCGTTGTCAGCTCGGCAAAAATCCAGAACAGAGCAAGGTTGTCTGAAAAGAAAGCCAGGGTAGCTGTCGTAAGCAGGAGGCTGAAAGCCGTATAAAAGATTTTTAGGTTATTCCTGTGCAGTTCCTTGGCCTGCATCAGGCTTTCAACATAACCGCTTGCATAGATCGAAGCAAGGAAAAATAATAAAGCTGCGATCAGGACTTCATAGATACTGAGATGGTCTACATAAAAATATTTGTTTCCGATTTCAAAAGCCGGGATTGTGGTAGTAAGCAGTGCATAGAGCCCTATTGCAAGAAATACAAGGGTATGCAGAACGGAAAAGGCATTCATCTCCTTGTGAGACCTTGAGAGCAGGATCAGGGCAAGAGCTATGGCTCCTACCGCCAGGTAACTGAATATAATCATTAGTCTTCCCTCCCTGACCAGATTTTTAGTGTCTGGAGGCGCTGGTGGTATTCTTCACTCGTAGAATCGAGACCTATTGCCAGAATAGTTGTTAACAGTACAAGGATCATGAGGTCTATTACAATCAGGATTTCTATAATGAAAGGAAGATCCGCAACAAAAATTCCGAAGAGAAGCACCCCGTTTTCCATTGTCAGGTATCCTATAACCTTAGTAATCACTTTTCTCCGGCTGAATATCACCAGCATGCCCATGAGAGTAAGGGATAAGCCTATAACAGCCCCTATGAAAAATAGCTTGCCCAGAATAAACTCATTGAAGAAGCCCGAGAGGAAGACATAAGCAAGCAGGATCAGGCCCATGCTGACAAGGAGGGACGCTGTAGGCTCCAGGTAGTTAAACTTCAGATCCCGGCTGATTTTGATTTTTTCCCCGATCAGGTTTATAAAAAGGGGAATTAAAAGTACCTTGCTTACAAGTGTCAGGACTGCGATCGCAGGCAGTGTCCTGTTGCCCTCTATCAGGTAGAGGGACGAAGCGATCAAAACCAGTAGCAGAGATTGGACAGCATACACGGTCAGCAGCGAAGCAATATTCCTTGTGGAAAGGGTAAAAGCTGCAGTAATCAGCACAAAGACAAAGAGAATCCTGACAATATCTTCAAAGATTGATGGATCTGCCAGGAAAGAGGATATCATGCAAAAACCTCCATCAGGATGGTAAGTGCGGAAAAGAAAAATGCCATCATATAAAATCCGGGCAGCCTGAAAAGCCGCATTTTTGCAATAGAAGACTCAAAGAGACCTATTAATCCTGCAAGCAAACTGGCCTTTATGAGGAAATAGAAGCATGAGACCACAAGGCCTGCGAAGGTGAGCTCGGTTGCAAGTCCCCACGGAGCCAGAATGTTTATCAGCACTGCCATCAGGACTGTCTGTTTAATGGCATGGGCAAACTCTATTAGAGCCAGGTTTTTTCCGGACTGCTCCAGGATCATAGCTTCGTTAATCATTGTAAGTTCGAGATGTGTTGCCGGGTTGTCCACTGGAATCCTTCCGGTTTCCACTATTATGATGATAAAGAGAGAAATCGAAATAAGGGTCAGAGTCGGGCTTTTCGGGATTGTGGACCCGGCCGTTATTGCAAACATTTCATGAAAATTTACAGTTTTTAATACATATGCAAGGGCAGCAAAGGCTATGATCATTGTAGGTTCAATCACAGCTGAGAGACTCATCAGGCGAGAACTGCCCATGCCCCCGAAGCTGCTGCCCGCATCAAGCCCGCAGAGTGCCGTAAAAAAACGCTCTATTGCGAGAAGGTAGAGGAAAACTATTATATTTCCGATTCCTGCAGGGGCATCGGGGATAAAGACGATCGGGACAAAGAGTGTGGCCAGGAGAAGAACTGCCAGGTTAAGATAGGGAGTAACCCTCATAATCCCGGAAGAATTAGGCGAGTACACAACCTCCTTTTGCATCAGTTTACGTAAATCGAAATAGCCCTGCAGGAACTTCGGGCCTTTTCTTCCCTGGGCATACGCTTTGACCTTTTTTATCAGGCTTATAAAGAACGGTGAAACCAGCAGGATAAAACCCGTGTTTAGCAGGGCGAACAGGAAGAATGAAGCATTCATGCGAAGTACCTCGTAAATGTCATCAGGGTAAGTACCGCAATAAAAACGTAGAGTACATAGGTATCCAGCCTCCCATTTTGCATCCTGGAGACCCTGGAAGAGATCAGGCTGACTGCGCAGGCTACAGGAAGATAAAGCCGTTCTTCAAAAAATTTAATCAGGTGGATTCTGGCAGTCCCGTCCTTAAAAATGCATTCTTTCGTGTCTGAATACGTCCTGGTACTGGAGATCTCAGTCCTGTAAATCTTTTTGAAAATAATTACAAGAGGTTCAGAAAAACCAGCGGTGCTATATTCCATTGTGGGATGCTGGGCAAGGATTCCACAGCCCCAGGTTTCTTTGCTTACCCTCGGACTTTTCGAAGGGCCGGAGTTACGGACTGCGAGCCATACAAGCCCGCAGGCGGCTGCAAGAATCAGCCCCATAAGCAACATATCCGGAATTCCGGGGTTAAAGCCAAGCAGAGCCAGAATCCTTGATGAGAATAACCCTGAAAGGATACAGAGAACTGCAGGTACAGCTTCTCCGAACAGCATGGGTTCCGGAACTTCGGTGGCTTCCTTTGAATACTTTGTTCTCGGAAGGGCAAGGAAGGCAATTCCGAAAAGCTTCACAAAAAGGGCTGCTGCAAGCGCACTGGTAAGGGAAAAGATCGAGAGGGTGATAATTAGAAGGACCTTCAAAAGAGGATCGGAAAGAGCTGAAGAATAGAGATAAGCCTGAAAAAGCATCAGCTCACTTACAAAGCCGTTTGTTGGAGGAAGGCCGGCAATTGAGATCGAACCTATTAGAAAAAGAACAGCGGTATGAGGCATACGTTTTACAAGGCCGCCGAAGGCTTCGGTATTCCGTGTGCCAGTGGCATGAACCACTGAGCCTGCACAGAGAAAGAGTAGACTTTTGAAAAGGGCGTGGTTAAATGCGTGAAAACAGGCTCCTCCAAGACTTAACAGGGCAAGGGTCTCAAGTCCTTCCAGTTTAAATATCAGGTACAGGCCAATTCCCATAAAAATGATACCTATATTTTCGATGCTGCTGTACGCAAGCAGTCTTTTTATATCGCTTTCCTTGAGGGCGTAAATTACCCCCAGTACAGCTGAAAAGCTTCCTGCTATCAGGATTAGTGTACCCCACCAGAGCTCGGGGGCGGAGACAGAAAGTAAAAACCGCAGGAAACCGTAAATTGCAACCTTCAGCATGACACCTGACATCAGAGCCGAAACGTTTGACGGAGCTGCTGGGTGAGCATAGGGCAGCCATTTATGGAATGGAACGAGCCCTGCTTTGATCCCGAAACCCACAAAGAGGCAGAGGAAAGGCAAAGTCAGAACGCTTGCCGGGTAATCAAGCTGCCCGAATTCGGCAGAGCCGGTCAGCATGAAAAGATTTATAAAACCCATGAAAAGGAAGGCTGTACTCAGACTGGTCATTATAAAGTAGAAAAGTCCTGCTTTTTTATTCTCTTCCAAAGAATAATCGTGGAGTACAAGCATCAAGGAAGACAGGGACATTATTTCCCAGAAAATCAGGAAACCTACCATGTTTCCTGCAAGCACGACCATCAGCATGGCAAGGATAAATAGATTTGTAAGAGCTGCCTGCAGGTCTTTTCTGGCTTCGGTTTTAGCGTGTTCCACATATTCAACGGAATATATTGAAACACCTGGAACAACGGCTGCAATCAGCAGAATAAAGCCTGCCGAAAGCCTGTCTGCAGCCAGGGTGAAATCCAGCCCGGGAAGGTATCCAAAAACTGGAAAATCTGGCTCTTTTCCTGTGTAAAGGACCGTGCCTGCAAAAGCCAGAAGCAGGATTGAAGAAATAAAAGATAAGCCGAAGGAAGCCTTTCTTGAGTTTTTACTGCGATACAAAAGAGGCAGGACAGTTCCGGTTATCAGGGCTACAATAGCACCATAAACGAGATCTTGGAGCAACCTTATTCACTCCTTATTTTTTCGATCAAACCTTTTTTGAAAAGGTTTGCACCATAAACGAGATCTTGGAGCAACCTTATTCACTCCTTAAGCCCTGTTCCTGCGGTTAAAACAAAGTCTGAAAATGGTATTTCAGTCCAAGCTAAGCATTGAAGCTTTTCAGCCTGTATTCTGCTTAAATCAGGATTTTCGAAA
>CAYSZA010000003.1:0-33220 GCA_964435275.1 uncultured Methanosarcinales archaeon
TCCCAGATATTCGCGGTATACTACGTATTTGCCATTCGCTTTCTTTACGCATCTGGCTCCGAGCCCGCTCTTTTTTATCATGGCTTTTCTTTTCTCGGCATCGGATTTATCAAGCCCGAAATAGGTTAACTCGTCGAGCATATACATTTTGCCGTTAAATTCTCTGAAGGTTTTGTGCATCTTTACCAGACTACATAATTTCTAGTCATTTAAAGTTATCACTTCAATAGGTAATTTATTTGGAGATCCATAATTTTTATCGGTAAATAGGGCATAAAGCTATCGTTTTCTTAATAAAGCACAACGTTTAAAACCAAATTGCCTGAAACTAACGCTCAAAACAAGTCAGAAAACAGGTTAAAAAACGAGTCAAAAAAGTAAAAAATAAGTGATCATATGAGACTTCCACCCGAAAGAAAATCAAAACAAACAACTACGATCTTTCAATTTCCAGGTACAAAGAGATCGAGTACGAAGAAGTCAAGTACGAAAAACCTGAGATAATAATTAAGAAGATTGAAGAACTTGAAGGGAAGATCCTTGGAAATATTGCTGAATTGAAGGGATTGCTCAATCAGGATAAGTGAATATTCGAAAAGTTAAAGTTTGAAATTTAGCTGCAAAAAAGCCTGGATATCTGAAAAGAGTAAAATGCTAATGAAACTCATGCAATAAGAGCAGTATAAATCATGCAATAAAAGCAGTAACTCATACAAAAAAGAACAGTATAAATCGGCCCAATGGTTTTGAAAATCAGTTTAGAAGTAGATGGTAGGGTCTGAGTCCCTATTCTCAAACCCTACCTGCGATCCAACCCAAAGATTAAGAGGAAACCCTATTACTCCTAATCTGTATCTTTATAATAAACCGATTATATATATCATAATCGATACGAAACATTGATTCGGATTTGAACTTTTAATGCAATAAAATTATTTAATTATCTTAAAAATTTTAATTATATTAAAAACAATGGATATATTAAGAGATTACAATGGGCTTAAAATCCTTTACATAAAACTGTTTTTTGCTTGAAGACAATTTTTGATATAATTTATTTAATATATTTTGTACTATTACTATGTGCTGGAGTTGGGGAACAACTGGGGTATCATCTCTCAGATGAAGAATCCTCTGAAGTCACTGATCCTTCTTCGGGTTTAACACGCTTGGGGGAGCATAAATTCGAAGAGACTGTATTGGGGGTACGGTGGATACAGTGCTTCCGGGATTCTTCTTACATTACTATTTTTGCTTTTTTACTATATTCTTTTGTAGATCAGATAGATGGAAAAATTGAACTGAAAAGGAAAAATGGGATGGAATTCATTATAAAGTTCGCAGTAACAGAGATGAAGTAGATAAGTGTATCAGCGCTAACCATATACTAATTAATTGGATAATGCCGTCTTTCTCAATCCGTGATTCATGAATTCCACCCTGCTTTTATGGCTCGCTCTCTTTTAATATCAACGCTCAACTTTTTTTTACGCTTGATGACTTAAACATGAATTGGACAGTCAGGATATAATTTATACGCTCATATAAAATTCCCTTACATAAGCTCAACAGCTTTTAATATCTCAAATTTCTAAAGCTAAAGTCGGGGTGAATGAGGTTTTTTCGTTGTTTGTTATTTTCATAAAGAGGAAAAGAAATCTTGATGGAGTGGGTCCTGATAGTAGAAGAAGTTACTGCGAGTGAGCTTTCCTGCGAGAAGCTTCGAAAAAATGAAGAAATATACAGCATCGTCATGAGGCAAACAGAGCAGCTTGTATATGATTAGGATATTGAAAACAGAAAAATCTCCTGGTTAGGAGCTACCAGAGAATTTATGGGATATGATCTGAATGATTTAGAAAGTACAGACATTGAAATCTGGTTAAGTCACATCCACCCGGAAGAACGGGACAGAGTTTGGCAGGCTTTTGAAAGGTATCTGGAGAAAGGAGAAAATTTCCAGCTGGAATACAGATACAGGAAAGTGAATGAAAATTATGTTTGTATAGAGGAAAACGTGATCTGCCTGAAGGATGAAAATGGAAATGTAAATCGAGTGCTTGGAATAATTAAAGAAATCACTGAAAGAAAGCTTGCTCAAGAAAGGCTAGAAGCCAGTGAAGAAAAGTACCGCTCATTTATACAGAATTTTGACGGGATCGCGTTCCAGCTAGATGAGAACTTTTTCCCGGAGTTCATGCATGGGAAAGTGGAAGAAATTACCGGATATAGTGAAGAAAAATTTTTATCTGGTCAGGTTTTGTGGATAGGCATTATTCATCCTGCTGACAGGCCTCTTATCATAAAAGATATTGTAAATATCCAAAAATCTCCATATAATTCATCCAGAGAGCTTGAGTTTCGTATAATACATAATAGCGGCAGAACAAAATGGGTACACCAGTGTTACTATAAGATCCAGGGAAAAGACGGAAGACCTGACAAATATCAGGGAGTCATTTATGATATAACTGAAAAAAGAAATGCAGAAAAAGCCCTTGAAAAAATAGAGGTCTTCCGTAACAAAGAAATTCATCACAGGATCAAAAATAACTTGCAGGTAATCTCTTCACTTCTGGATCTTCAGGCTGAGAAGTTCAACAACAGAGAATGTATTAAGGACTCAGAGATTCTTGAAGCCTTTAAGGAAAGCCAGGACCGAGTAATGTCTATTGCCCTGATCCATGAAGAATTGCACCAGGGTAAGGGAAGAGATACACTGAATTTTTCACCTTACCTTGAGAAACTAGTTGAAAATCTTTTCCAGACTTACAGACTTGGAAATGTTAATATCTGCTTAATTATGGACCTGGAAGAAAATGTCTGCTTTGATATGGATACTGCAGTTCCATTAGGAATGATTGTTAATGAACTTGTTTCAAATTCCCTGAAATATGCATTTCCAGACAGGAAAACCGGAGAAATCCAAATTAAACTATCCAAAGAGAAAAAAGCCGGGAACTTGTTAAGTAATGATAAAAAAGAAGTTACTGAGAAAGGTACAGCCTATACCCTGATTATTTCAGATAACGGAGTTGGTATTCCTGAAAAAATCAATTTTCAAAACCCGGATACGCTTGGCCTGCAGCTTGTAAATATTCTTGTAGAGCAGTTAGATGGTGAAATCGAGCTAAAAAGGAACAAAGGTACTAAGCTCAAAATAGGGTTCAACATAAAGCAGAGCTGATCTTGTGTGCAAGAATTCCTTCTTCATATGCAAAAAACTCTGGCGATATTCTCAAAACTCTAAAACTATAGAAAAGGACAATCCCATCAATATTAGGAAAGAAACCCGGGCTTAAGTTCAGAGAGAAATATTTTGAGCTTAGTACCTTTGTTCCGTTTAATGGTTTACAGTTTATCCTTAAGTATTTTCAGAAGAGATATTTCAGAAGAGATATTTACGAAGAGATGAAAGTTTTATCAGCCGTATGAAGCGTGGGTTAAATAGAAGTGCAAATTTAAGGGCTTTACAAAGTTGAGAACCCGAGGATTTGGCACAGACAAAGGTTTTTAAAATAAGGTAAGAGCTATTAAAGTAAGCTAATACTTTCGGAAAATCAGTTTAGAAGTAGATGGTAGGGTCTGAGTCCCTATTCTCAAACCCTACCTGCGATCCAACCCAAAGATTAAGAGGAAACCCTATTACTCTTAATCTACACCTTTATAATGACCCAGTTATATAAATCATAACTGATACGAAACATTGTTTCGGATTTAAAATTTCAATATAATATGATTTTTTAATTATATTGAAAATTCTATTTTATCAAAGTACTAGTTTTATGAAAAACGAAGAAGTGTGTAAAAAATGGCCACGATTGATTTGAAAATTTTTAACCTTCAAATATTATTTGTTTGAAAACAATTTTTGGTATAAGTAATTTAAAATAATTTAGGTCATTAGTATATTGTGAAGTTGGGAAGTTGTAGAACAGAGGTAAATTAGAATCTACCACATAGAAATGCCTGAAGTCACTGATCCTTCTTCGAGCCTGTGTACCTGGAAAGCATAAGCCTCGAAGAAGTCGTATGGCGGATACGATACGAGTCTGGTGCCTTCGGGCTTTTCCTTATCATTCTTGAGCTGCTTTTTTCCGCTTTTTTTCTATATATTCCCTTTTTTACTTGCTTGATACTTTCCTTTTTGGTCCGTGTCTTTAGAGGATCTGTAAGCTTATCACTGATTCTGGGAAAAAAGAAGGCTGAAGGTATGTCATGAACAGACGGTTAACTGTTTCCGAAGATAACAAGTAACAGGACAGAGATAAAAAGTAGCTGGTGACTGATTCAGATGCAAACCAGAATACTGGTGACTTATGCTTCCAGATATGGTTCAACACAGGAAGTGGCTGAAACAATCAAGGCAACTATGCGCGAAAGTAGCCTTATGGTAGATCTTAAACCCATGAAAGAGGTAAAGTCCCTCGAAGGTTACGCTGCGGTAGTGCTGGGGGCGCCACTCTACACGCTTCACTGGCACAAAGAAGCACATGGTTTCCTGTCAAGACACCGCGAAGCCCTTGTAAAACAGCCAGTGTCTGTTTTCGCTCTCGGCCCACTTCACGATGACGAAAAGAAGTGGAAGGAAGTGCGCTCCCAGCTAGATAAAGAGCTTGCGAAGTTTCCCTGGTTTACACCTATCTCCATTGAGATCTTTGGCGGCAAGTTCGACCCCGAGAAGTTGCGCTTCCCTGACAACCTGATTGCCAGACTGCCGGCAAGCCCCTTACACAAGATGCCCGCAAGCGACGCGCGAGATTGGAATGCGATCCGCAACTGGGCAAACAACCTTGCTATGCAGCTTCAGCCAGTTTTGCAACAATAAGTATGGTTCATAATAAGAAGGGCAGCTAAAATATTTCATTGAAACAGAATTCAAATAGAGTCAAATCGAAAATTCAAGTTCAAGCCCTACAGGGCAGTGATCCGAGCCCATTATGCCTGTGTAAATCGGGGCTGACTTTACATTGTTCCGCAGGTCTGCGCTTACAAAAAAATAGTCCAGGCGCCAACCGACATTTCTTTTTCTTGCACCCGTTCTCAATGACCACCAGGAATAGTTTCCGCCGTCTTTATTGAACATTCGGAAGGTGTCGATATAGCCGGCAGCAAGGAACCTGTCCATCCATGCCCTCTCCTCGGGGAGAAAACCGGAGATTGTTTCGTTTTCCCTGGGGCGGGCAAGGTCGATCTCCTTATGGGCGGTGTTTACGTCCCCGCATATCACAAGCTTTTTGCCTTCTGCTATGAGGGTGTCTGCATAGCTGAGAAAAGCATCATAAAAGCCCATTTTATATTCCAGGCGTTCCTGAGAGGCTTTGCCATTTGGGAAGTAGATATTCATTAAAGTAAAGTCTTCGTAGTCAGCCCGCAGGAAACGGCCTTCCCGATCAAATTTTTCTATTCCCATACCTGTTTCGATATTGAGGGGCTTTTTCTTTGAGAAAACTCCGACCCCGCTATAGCCGTTCTGTTCTGCTGAAACAAAGCAATTGTAGTATCCCGGAATATTCTTGGCTTCCCTTGGGAGTTTATCAGGAGAAACTTTGGTTTCCTGAATGCAGACAATATCAAATTTTTGTTCCAGCAAAAGCTCAAGAAACCCTTTTTTTATTGCAGCCCGAAGGCCATTCACATTCCAGGAGATGAGGTTATAGTGACCAGGCATTTTTCTACCCCTAATTGTGTTTCAGAGTTGATTTGCATTATCAGAAAGCTCCGAGTAGCAGGACACTAAATGGAGATTAGGCGGAATTGAACCGAAATCAAACCGAAATCAGACTGAAATTGAGCCGAAATTGGACTGAAATCAAATCGAAATTGAATTGAAATAAACTGAAGAGAATTAAAAGTTTTAGTAAATAAAGGCTCCTTATTGGCCAGTAATTCTCCATAAATAATCCGGACCGAAACAAAATGAAAAAATCAAATAATACTTCAAATAATTATTGAGAAAAATTTCTTAAGATACAGGCTGACCTTTCTTTATTAATAAAAAGGTTTAAGCCAGAACAGCAGGGAAATTTATGGATTTAATAAAAATCGCCTGTATTATGCTTGCAGTTGCGTTCTTTCTGGGAATCCTCACCGGCGGTGGCAAGGATGAAAAGCCGGCAGACTCAGCCGACCTTAAAAGTGAGATCGTAAGCTCGGATGTCAGCGGAATAGCCGATACGGTACAGGCTGAAAAAAAGAGTGAAATATCCGTACCTGCGGGTTCGAAGCCTGCCCCAGATCCCCTTATTCTGGAAAAAGGGGAGAGCAAGCTGGCAGAGGAAAGAAGAAACACGGAAAACAAGGTAAAAGCTACAGTGAGACTCATTGAAGCCCAGGGGGAAGAATTATTTCCTTCATTCCGGGAAAACGGGTCTCCATGGTTCCAGGACGGTTTCTGTATTCTTGTCTGGACAGCAGATGGGACCCAGGTAGTTTGCCCTTCAGACCGAAGCCGTGAAGGTAAAAACATTAAAGGGCTCACAGACGCAGACGGCAAGCCCCTCGGAGAGCTCTTAATCGAAACAGCCCTGAGCGAAAAAGGTGAGGGCTGGATAGAGTACACCTGGCAGGAGAAAAACAATCCCGAGCCTTTCCACAAGTGTACTTTCGTTAAAAAAGCCTCATTTGGAGGAAAAGATTACATTGTAGGGGCTGACCTCTATGTTGAGAATTACATTGTTTGCAGAAACCTTGAAGAGTGCAAATACACCGGAGAATCTGGAAACCTGCAGATTGCCGAACTCCTGAACCCCCTTAGCCTTGACAGGAACCTTGACCTTAACTGCAGCATTGCCCATTCCATTGTAGAGTCCGGCAAAAATACCGTGCCCCATATGATGAAAAGTCCGGAGATCCATTATATCCTTGAGGGGGAAGGGCTGCTTTATATTGATGGAGTCCCGATCGAGATACGTCCTGACCAGCTTATATATATCCCTGCGGGCTCGGTCCAGACCACATACAATACCGGGAACACGGCTCTCAAGTTTCTGATTATAGACCAGCCTGCACGGTCAGAGAACAGCAGAGAGATAATCGAATTAAAAGAATAAGAATGGACTAAGAAAACAAATAAAATTGGAATAAGAAAATAATTGAAATTGGAATTAAGAGAATAATTGTAATGAGAATGAGGCATAAGTTACTGAAGGGACTCGGGATCGATCTCGTATAGAAAATGCAGCCCTGATCTGCGAAAACTTGTAGAGCTGTTCCCCGGTATGGGCATCAATGAAATGAAACCTTCCTGCAAACCCGCTGGCAAAGATTGACTCGATCTGCCAGGCTAGATGAAGCTGATTTTTGTGGTTTCTAAAAAACATAAGCCTTGAACGGGGAATTGTGATAGCCTTTTCCAAGCCGATATCCAGCCGGGCAAGTTCGATAGCTTCTTCCCTTGTAATTTTTGGTTCCAGCTCAACAGACACTTCCGCAAGCCTGAAGTCCTTGTATGCTATCACCTGTCCCTGGGGGTTTATATGGACCTGGACCGAACCCTCAAAAACAGGGATATTTTAATATGCTGGAGAAAAATTACATGGTGAAAGCCGGTAATATCCATCTCGACCGTGAAAACTTCAAGATTTTCCTCAAGCCCCTGCTGCATGTCCGAAAGTTCACTGTATTCTTCCAGAAACCTGCTCGCGATTTCCTCATGACTTTCTACTGAAGGTGTTGAAAGAGTGCCTTTGATGAATCTAGGAATTTTTGCTTCGGAATCCCAGAACACTTCACATTCTGGATCAATTTCCTTGAATTTTTCGACAGCTTTTTGTTGCTTCTCACTTAACCCACCCATATTTTCCCCATATCTTAATTTCCCTTCTCGATATATCCGTTTTTCATACTGAGTTTGTTCATGAACTCTCCTCGGAAGCTCCAAAAATATCTCTGTGAGAATCCCAAAAGATCAAACTTATAAATAGAACTAAAAAACGAAAAAAAGTTCTTATCCTGTTTTACACCTGGTCGGCTTCTGTCCTATGAACCATCGGGCTGTCTGAAAATAAGAATTCCATGAAAAGTTAAATATAAAATTCTGCAGGATTGTTGCAAATTCACCAAATTGTTTACCCATAGTATGATACTGATTTACCTCGAAACACAGTAAGCAAATACGCATAGGGATCTGCATTTCTCAGAGCTTGCTCAGCACTCAGGTTAGATATCTCATTGGGAAGGAGGTTCTTCAAGGCTAAAAAAGTACTCAAGAGAGGACTCTGCTCCACTTAGATGAGCGGTTTCATGAACAATGACCCACGAACTTTCGTGATCTACAACGCTGAGTTGATTAAAGAATGAAGGGTAGATATCGAAAACTCAAAAGTTATATGTGTTTGCGAAGGGAAAAGCTTCTAAATTCTTACCAAATTTAATGAAAATTTAATAAATCACATAGTGGGGAACCCACTAGATTCGGTCATAAGTTGCGATATGCCTCCATCATCCGTAATTCCGTTTACGAATGAATTTCCAGATTCAAAATGTGACACTTAAAGATTGACTTGATACTAAGAGCTTGAGCTATAGTTTGCTCTGCAAGTAAAATAGGAACCATTCAGTAACTTTTTTTGCCCAGTATTCCATCATTCTTTTCTGTGGTCTATCAGAAGGAATTCCCCTTATTTTAAAATAAAATGCTGTTGCAAAATCAAAGACCCTGTTAGCAATCGGACCAGTAATGGCAGGTAAGTTCGTGATTTTTTTGCCACTTACTACAGCGCCAATTGATTGTAAAAAGCATAGATAACGGTTTGATCGTGCTATACCTAGAGAGGAACTGGGATTATTATAATATTCACTGAAGATTTGAGAAATTGGGCGTGTTGGAGTAAAAGGGTGCTGTGATGATCCAGCACAAGGTATGCCTAATTGATTGGCACGAATTACAAAAGGATCGATATCTCCTTCTATGTCCTGTGATGGTGCATGAAGGCTAATGTAATAATTAATTGGGTGAGATCCACTTATTTTACAATTTTCATTGGTAACAGCGCTAGAACCCAGTTCAGGGCAGGCAACCATTGCTGCAACTGCTGCTCCTAAATCCCCACCCCAAGTAGCGAATTCCTCATTAGGCATTGCAACAGCAGTCAGCCCCAAAAAAAATGGCACTTCTGGAGACGGACATACCATCGATTCCAATCCCGTGAAAACATGACCAACATCCACACCTTCGATCTCATAGCTATTTCGCAAAGCCTCAAAGAGATTAGTACCCAGCCTGCCCTCAGGTTTGCCCAGTTTAGGACTACACGGAATTACATTATCCCATTTATCAGTTTGGGATACTGAACTCCAACCCTTACCGTAATATAGTTGACGCAACATGGCAAGCATGTTTCGGGGATTATAACCAGTCTCCTTCTCGGCACACTCTACCAGGAAGATATAATCACTTAATGTTGTCACAGGGGCTGGAGAGGTCGGAGGGCACACAGGTGAAGTGCTCGGTGATGGTGGTTTTTGCTGAGGAGAGTAAATTGACACTCTCCGATTTTGGTCTTCTGGCCCGAATTCTGTAGTCTTACAATGAGCTATTGTGCGAATTCGGTTTGGAGGTATCCCATGAAGCATTCCGGAAGATGGAAAAATGAGCTCAGTGGCTACCATATTTGCACGGTCACAGGATAGCTGCCAGTTTAATTCATCACTTCCACTGTTACTTGCATAGCCATCCACTCGAACATCGGCATTTCCACCTGTTGCAAGCCAGTTCGTAACAAAAGCATCCACTCTTGCACGCTGTTGATTTGTGAGCGCTGAAGCATTATTGCCAAACAATAACACTTCCGTTTCTGATGGCGATGAATCATTTGCAACCTCGCAAAGATTCTTAAGTCCGGGGGGAATTTTTGAGGGATCACTGCAACGTGGTGACTTTTGAGAACGCTGAAGGGCTGGCTTACCGGATGTATTAAGTACGTGGATTCTTTTATTCTCATTTGATGCGACTACCTGTTCTGAAACAATATCATCTTCCCTTTTGGAGGTATTTCCTAGCTCGTCCATTCGCATAGATCTAGCCATACTCGATACGCTGCCCTGCGACTGTTGAACAACATGTGTCAATTCATGTGCAATCAGCCACTTTCCAGCATTCGTTCTTGGCGAGTAGCGTCCTTCTCCAAAGGCTATGTGCTGTCCAACTGTATATGCATGAGCACTTACTGTTTGAGCAGATTCCGCGGCACTGGAATCATCATGCACGCGGACATTACCGAAGTCATAACCAAATCGAGACTCCATTAAATCTCGTGTAACCCGATCAAGAGGCTTCCCTGAAGATTGTAAAACTTCGTGAACAATAGGAGGAACATGAGAATCCTGGACAGGTACCTGTCCCTCTTTTTTCATCAACATTTTACTCCTGAGTTCTTTCTCCTCGTCTCTTTTACACGAAGTACTTTTCCCCAGGAGACATTTCCGCTCTGGCTGTAGAATAGGATCTGATATCCTCATTACTTGCTCAGCCACCCTGTCAGCCTCCTGTTCGTAGATGTCGTTAGGCTGGCCTATTTTGAGTTTAGCCTGTAAGATACCTGATTTCTTCAGTCTCTGAACTGCCTGATTGCCTGCGACTTTCTTGTGCTTTAGTATTCTATTAGATGAAGATCCTGAAGAATTGAAGCCGGGCTTTTGCTTACAAGAATTTGAGCATTTCTGCTTTGATTCCGACGTTTTGACAGTTGTGAGAACTTTTTCATACATTTTCGATCTCCATATACAACTAATCATAGCCTTATGACGAAAATAAAAAGGTACTTTTTGAGAAATTACTTTCAAACTTTGGATTTCAAGTCTTAAGGTCAGTTAACGAGAATAGTAGCATAAAACTTAATTTAAATCCACTAATAAACACTTAAGTATCCCAAGGAAGTTGCAAAATATTCAAACGAAATAAAAAATGGAATTAGCTAAATTTATTAGCTTTTAGCTTTACATTTGTATTACGGAGTCCAAGGCTTCTCGCCTGAAATTCTCACGAGGACGTATGAGTGGGGAAAAAGTAGGTCTAGGTGGCTTTGGTGGATTTATTTCGGGGCTCCAACCGAGTATGACTCGATTGAGGATATAGGTTACACGAGGACTATTCGCCATTTTTACTATATCATTTTTAAAAGTAGCAAGTACGTAGCCATATTCCATTATTTTCCCAAAAATTGTCCATGGAACCGCCTCCTCCTGGAAATATCGATACAGTTCTCCCCGATTCATACGTTCGATTCTCGTCCAATCATTCCGAAATGAAGATTCCCTCGCCAGAGCTGGAGTGTTTGAAGAATGGGCTCTTAAGAATAGTATTTCTTGATACTGAGCCATCAACTCTTCTTCCAAATTTGCCCATACAGCCTCAGGATCAGTTGGATCAGTTTTATGACCTCCAGCCACTGATATAGGCCGGGTAGCGTGCGTGGCTTCATGAAAAAGAGTACTGGTGTTAGCCACTAAACTTGCTTCTCTTGGGAGAAGAATTAGATTTTTCGTAGAGTCGGTAAGACCAGCTTTTCTGGTGTCTCTCCAGAAAAAGATCCGCCATCCACCTGTATCTAAATTTTGCACTACTTCTGATCCTCTCGTAAAACCTAAGTTGAAGTCCGAGAGATATTTTTTTATGTCATTAATAGTGTAAGAAGGATTGGTTTCCGATGTGGTTCCTCCAATTCTGTAATCCATTTCCTCACCAGAAATTTGAACAGGATCTGGCATTCTAAATAGTTGCTCAACCGCTCTGTAAGCTCCCTGCTCGTAAAAATCTCCTAGATGACTGATTTTAAGTTTTGCTTGTAAGGCACCTGGTTCAATAAATCTTTGAACTGCTTGATTGCCTGCAGAAGACCCTGAGAAATTAAAGCCAAGATTAAGTTTGCAAGAATTAGAACATCTGTACTCTGTTTCCAATTTTCTGGAAACGGGTTCTTGTTGAATGACATGAGTAAGCTCATGTGCCAATAATTTACTCCCATTCACCTTGCCTGGAGCGTACTGTCCTTCCCCAAATACGATATTCTTGCCTACCGTATATGCAAGCGCATTTACTGCACGCACTGACTCTGCTGCTTTTGGATCTGTATGTACACGCACATCGCCGAAATCATACCCGAAACGGGATTCAAAGAAAACACGAGTCTGTGTATCCAGCGGCTGGCCTGAAGACCGCAGAACATCGTGAGTATCAGGCGAGGTACTCGTTAGTGGGTAGATTAAGGACTCATTCTGGTCAAGGGAAGCCTTACGGTGGATACTGTAGGTCTCTGGCAGACTCATGGGGCCTTTGGCAGCGCTGTCAATTGACCCGGAAACAAAGGCAGTCAACTCCTTTTCTATTTCCCTGATAGTAAGGTTATATGCTTCTATCTCCTCCTTAATCAGGAAAATTGGATCATTAAATTCGTTTGCAACCTTGACCTTTGCTCTTTGTTCGATATGTGGATCATATTTTCCCTTAGCTTTGGACATCGACGCATTACTGCTCATCTCCTGTTTCCTGATTTCTTCATAATATTTTTCCTTATTGGAAAGACACCTTTTCTGGTGGTACCTTTCATGCTGCCAGAAGGGGAATACAAAAAAAGGATTCTCTTCAGTTTCAGGCATCTCGATATAGCAGAAATAGTCATCATAGGGATTTAAAACCCTTGCACCCCCACCACTCACAACTTTAGATTTAACGGATGGCACTTGTGCCTCCTCATAGAATGCCTCATTAATATATTCGGTTGCCGGCTTATTGGGCTCCAGATTTGCAAGATTATCATTTAGTTCTTTGAGTTTACGGTAAAGAATGGAGATTACTGTCTTGTATTTGTTTATCTGGTTCTGGGCGCTTTTTGCATAGCTTTTTAACTTTTTCTGTGAATACCACTCCCCAGTTACCTGGTCAGTGTAAAAGTCGATATCTTTGTGATAAATCAACCGGTGTATCAATGGCAGAGCACGTAACGGAGCAGAGTTCTCGTCGTAGAATTTGGGAGTAGCTGATTGTTCAGGATTTTTAGGCACCTGTTGCCGGAACAGGATACTCCCTAGAGGACTGGATGGTCTGATCCGGTCACTTGCTTCCTTTCTCATTACATCCTGGCTGTCTATCTTATCCTCATTACATGATGCATCGCTTCTCAATGGGCATTTCTGCTTTTTCTGGATCGCCGGTTCAGGCATCCTCATTACCTGCTCAGCAACTCTATCAGCTTCCTGTTCGTAAATATCATTAGGCTGGCTGATTCTGAGCTTTGCTTGCAAAGTTCCTGATTTTATTAGTCTCTGGACTGCCTGATTGCCTGCGACTTTCTTGTGCTTCAGTATTCTATTAGATGAAAACCCTGAAGAGTTAAAGCCAAACTTTTGCTTGCAAGAATTCGAGCATTTTCGCTGTACTTGATCAGGAAAAACGGGAATATCAGAGAAATCTATTGAAGAGACCAATGGAGCCGGCATAATCATTACCTTCTCAGCTTCCTGTTCGTAAATATCATTGGGCTGACCAATTCTAAGTTTAGCCTGTAGGGCTCTTGATTTGATAAGTTTTTGAACTGCTTGATTGCCTACAGTTTTCTGAAGTTGCGATCCTCTGTTAGCAGGAGATCCTGAAGAATTGAAGCTGGGCTTTTTCTTGCAAGAATTTGAGCATTTCTGCTCTGTTTCCGGTGCTTTGATAGTTGCAGCGACTCTTTCAGCCATTTAGTCATCTCCACATGACAGTTTATCTAGTACATGTTGAAAATAGAAAACTGCTTGAGAATCTTTTAGCCGACTTTCCGCAGATGTCCTTTGAATTTTCATACTTTTTCCTACTATCGTTTTTTCTGAAAAACGCCTTGGTTATTCAAACGTGTATTTTTGAAATTTTCCAAAATTTTCGGCCTTTTGCCTTATTGAAAACTTCCAGCAGCCATTTTCCTAATCTTCAGTTGATATAGTAACTGCAAATTTGTAAATAGTTTTCAAAAAACGATAACAGGAAAAATGTTATTTTTTTGAAGACATGTCGGATAAGGAAAAGTACTTACCCGCTTTCCCTCTCCTAAGAACCGTACTTGAAAGTTTCCCTTGATACAGCTCAAGCATTCTATAACCTTTTCTGTATCAGGCAGCAGTCTTTTTTTTCAAATGGAGTGACCTTTCCGGAAACTCAGTTTGTTTTGACGTTCACGGAAGTAATTCGTATCAAGAAATGGATTCATTTGCAGCTTTAAAGGAATATGTCGGTTGATTTTGGTTTTTGATAGAAGCAGTAACCCGTTTATCTCTGTTCTGAAATTCCACCTTCTAGAGGTGCTTCTCTTCCAATACTTATTGACAATCCAATCTCTGGATTTGTTTGGATGTCTTCTTTTAGCTCATTTCCATAAAAGTTCCCAGATTCTATTCAAGGATCTGGAATACATCCGAGGAGATTATAGAGTTGTGATAATTAGTCCAGCCTCTTATTATGGGATTTAATTTGGCATTTAAGACCTTTAAATCGAAAAAGAAGGAATTCTATTATTACTAGTACTGCGATTCCGAAGTAGGTTCATAAAATTTGACTTTTGAATAGATCCGAAGATCACGGATTTTTCCAGGAATTAAGGAATTGATTTTGGAATCGAAGCACTAGTAGTAATTGTCGGACAGCCTGTAAAGGAAGAGGTATTCGTGACCCTCCGCGCTCCCATAGTAATAAAACTAATTGATTTAGTTATCCCTCCCTAATTGGTTCGGAATATACTTTACTTGCACCTCCGTCTTTGGGATTTTTGTAAGAGATTCTCATACCCCAATACAATCTCTTTTCGCAATTTTTTGTGTGTGCGATAGTTATAAATTGACAGTAACCATTACCCAAGAAACCTCCCATGTAAATAGGGAAATCATCCTCTTTAACGCATTCTTTACCCCAGATGGGATTAGTCGGTTCAAATCCTGGTGCATCAGAGAAAATGGCTCTATCACGTCCTCCAATCTTGTCCCAGGTGCCCTCACAAACATGCCATTCGTTACCATCCCACCAAGGAGGGCCATCAGGATCCCACCTCCCATTTGTTGTATCTGTTTGAGAATCAAAATAAGTATGCTGATTTTTGAATTGGCTGATCTTACAATCTTTCTTTTTTGATCCCGCTTTTAGAACAAGCTCAAATGTTATATCCAATTGTTTGGTATAACATCCCCTAAAAAAACTAGGCCAATCACCGAAAAATCCGCCAATATAGCCTACGAAAGATTCTATTTCGCATGGATCTTGGCCCGGTTGTACATCGCACTTATTATCCAATTGAGCCAATGTTTCTGAATTAACAATACCACTGGCATTTAATCCCATCTTGGATTGAAAATTGTTTACAGCTAATTCTGTCTCCTCTCCGTAATGACCGTTGTCACCATGTTGTGGAAGACCATATCCCAGTTTGATTATAACCTGCTGGACCTTGCGTACGGCATCGCCAAAATCGCCACGCTGAAGTATCTCTTTACCGCTCAAGACTTCAGATAAGAGAGGAACGCTTTTTAGATATGAGCACGTTAACCCAGGTATAACAGGTATAACAGTATTCGGAAATAATTCATCTAGGCGGCCCATAGTTCCAGGTCCAACATCGCCCATCGACTCCCAACCAAGGTTCTGGTCAGCTTTGAATTGTTTCACTGCATTCCAAGTGAGATTCCCATAAATACCATCCGCTCCAGCCGGTCCTAGATTATATCCAAGGTCAATGAGCGCCTTTTGTACCGCTTTTACAGAATCTCCCTGATCTCCCTTGGTGAGACGGGCCTCATCATCATAGCATGCTTCCAATTTGGGATCGCCTGCAAACCTTGGCGATGCGAGGTCATGACCGTCACCTATGGCACGCTGCAACCTGCTAGTTTGTTCATTATTCTGCTGGACTACGTGAGTCAGTTCGTGCGCTAGTAGCCTCCGTCCATCATCAGTGTTTGGGGCGGGTCTTCCATTCTCAAAAACTATATTTCGACCTACGGTGTAAGCTTTAGCATTCAATGCCCGCGCGGACTCCGCAGCCTTTACACCCGTATGCACGCGTACTCCGCTGAAGTCATGTCCAAACCTTGGCTCCATATAAGCACGTGTAGCTGCATCAAGCGGCTTACCTGACGAGCGCAGTACATCCTGTACAATAGGAGGCACAGCTTGTTCCTGGGTTAATTGTGCTTGTCTTGGAGATCTTTTGGTTTGTAAAATATTTCTTTTATCTTCATCACACTTAGCACATCTGCGCTGAAGAATAGGATCAGGCATTCTCATTACCTGGTCTGCAATACTATCAGCTTCCTGTTCATATATATCGTTAGGCTGGCTGATTCGAAGTTTAGCCTGTAAGGCTCGTGATTTGATTAGTCTTTGGACTACCTGACTGCCTGCGATTTTCTGAGGCTGCTGTATTCTATCGTCAAAAGGTTCTGAAGAATTGAACCCAACATTTTGCTTGTAAGAATTCGAACATTTTCGCCGTACTTGATCAGGAAAAACGGGAATGTTAGAGAACTCTATTGAAGAGACCGATGGAGCTGGCATCATCATTATCTGCCCCGCTACTCGATCAGCTTCATGTTCGTAAGAGTCTCCGGGATGGCTGACCTCAAGTTTCGTCTGCAGCTTTGCCGGATAAAGTTTGGGTTGATTACTCAGGTTTATTTCAGAATGTAAAAGGTCTCGGGTTGGAAAATAAGGTACATGGCTGAGGCTAGATAAACGATTATCATTGGTTTTTGTTTCTGGTGTATCTGGCTTTGTGATTAGCTGTCGCTCCATTTATTTAACCTCTGCTTGAAAGGATTTTGGTGTTTTTGCAAGCTTATCCATATCTATATGATGTCTATGGGAATTACTATCCTCTAAAAATTTTATTTATTCTCTAAAAATTTTATCCTCTAAAATTTTTGTTACTGAGTTTGGACTGAATGCCTCGAGTGTCTTTATTATTACGTTAAAACTTTATTACAAAATTAAGAATTCAAGTGGACAAAAGATAACAACTAAAATTGTCATCGTGGACGAAGTTAAAGACAAACTAATAAATTGGTGAGGAAAGATTGCGAAGGATAATACTTTTAAGGAAAGACCTGTGTAAGTGCAATTCGGAATATTTACGCAATTCCTGGCACAATAAATGATTTCAGGAGAAAAATTTACTGTCAAAATATCGAACATGTGATTATTCTTATGAATGAAGTTAGAAATCTCCGGATCTGGAAGTAATTTTTGAAGATTTGATAGTTTGGCACATGAGCCGACGCTAAGGGTGAAGCTAACTTACTATTAAATTAAATCTTGGAGAGAGCTATAATTCAGCAAAAAATAAGAAAGAAAAATCACTGGATTACGGAATTCGGCTCCCAAATTAAGATTCCTGAAGGTTAAGTCCATCTGGCTTTGGCTCAATTTGAGATGTAGTTATGTTTCCGAGGAGTATTGACATCTTACCAGCATATATGGAATAAATACTCCCTTCTGCTGCAGTTACATTACGCTCACTACACCTATTTCCGATCACAGTAGCAAAACCATAAGGAATATTTACGTGTCTTATATGTCGTCCGTTATAAGAAGAAACTCCCACGAACGTACATACGTTATTGTTGAAAATTGTGCTTTGGCCTTCAATATTTATTAAATTGACATCATATGGAATCTCCCCAGAGATATAACTGTTGCAGAAGTTATGAGTGAAAATAATTTGACCTTCGGGAGATGTGATCTCTACTATTCTGGTGAATGTTCCTGGAGTTATGAAGCTTGATTGGAAAAAGTTCCCGTTGACCAAAACAGGCCCTTCTGAGTTTATTTCAAGAGAACGGCCTTTTGTTACTACTATATAGTTGCTGGCAACTGATAACCCCGACTCTTCGATATTATCATTCACTTTGTCTAACTTCACTCCTATAGCATCGCAGTTTGATGAACAGAACATCGAGATGTGGTTGCCTGTAATTTCTATATCACTTGAGTTTTTCACATTTATACTGGCAACTTTACCCTCTGTCAAAGGGTATGTATCTGTATATATAGTATTCTTCTGGATACTCAAATCATTTGAGTCATCAAAATCCAATTCTACTCCATATTCCCTGAAAGAGTTTGATTCTATGACAACATGGCTGCAGGAGATTACTTTAAAACTCTGATTATTAGCTTGTGAGATCGAATTTTCCTTCAGGGAGAAATTATCTGTATTTTCAACAAAAACACTTCCTGAAATACTCAGATTTTTGATAACTACATCTTCACAAAACTTTTCTTCTTTTCTGTTTCCTTTAACACTTACGTTTCCCACAACATATAATTTTTCGATGACTACATTTTGACATTTGCTTATCTCAATGTCTGCTTTGAGCACACTGGCAAGGCTGCATCCACGTATCACTATGCTGTTGCAATTTTCTATCAAAAGAGAGCTGTCGATCTTAAATTCCCCGGCAAGCAGACAGATAGTGCTACCGTCTTTTAATTTTTTAAGCGCCTCTTGAAGCTGCTCTGAATCCTTCACAATTATACAGCATCCTGCGCCCTCTGCACCCCCAATTTCTCCACATAAAACGTTAAGCGCGTTCTGAACAGTTTTCACTTCAACTAGTTTTTTACATAAATTGCCATCCGATAAGTCCAACGGAAGGTACGCTGCGTTAAAATTACAAAGTAAAGCGTCAAAAACCTTATTGACCTTTGAATCTTTGTTTAACGGAATATCTAGCAGAGACCTTACGGTCGGACTGGCTGGACAGTCCTTCATGGGACGGTAAGAGATATCGCTGCTGTCCAGATTCGCAGCCAGGTTATCGAGTGCATCCTGAACCGTATTGGGCGCCGGAGGTTTACCAAGATCAGAAGTTTCATTGATGTCCTTCCATCGGTTTTCGTTTATTAACGGATTATACGGGATCTTTCCGGCATCCAGTTTACACAGCAGGGTATCAAGAATCCCTTTAACACTTACATTTCCGACTTCATCTTCTTCGGGCGGCCATCCTGATATCTTTTGTTTAAGAAGCCTTTGAACAGTGGGAAGTTCATTATTTGGATTCGTGATACTCTCGAAAATAAGACTTCCCGGATTAAATGCATCTACTCCGTCAATGATTTTAATAAGTGTGAATTCTCCAAATTCGTCACCGGTTTCGAGCGTTATGGCATCTGCATAGTCAATGAGCCAGATACCTTCAATCTGGGCAATGCTGTCGGCTGCACCCAGAAAGATCTGGTTGACATGGATTCTCAGGACAGTGATATCGTCTTCATCCTGGATGTTATCACGTTGAACGTCCCAGGTGGAGTCAGAGCCATCAGCGACTGAGATGATTTTGTCATCTATGTATTCTCCATCCCTGATGAATTCGAGCCAGACTGTCTTACCGTCAACATCTACCTGCTTAGCCTGGAGACTGTACCCGCTGCCGAGGTCAAGCATATCGCCAGTCTTGAGTGTATACTTTTCATTATCGTCACGAACCAGCTTAGCGAGTTTGTTAATATGAGATTTCCAGATAGAGTCACCCTTTGCTAGCAAGGGGACATATTTCTCTCCAAATAAATCAATTACTGGATTCTGTTCATTATACCAATATTGGTAATTAGTACCGACAACAGTACAGGTTACATTAGATGGTGTACAGTCAGGAAGTGAATAAGCCACATCGCCTGCCACGCTCAAACTGGCGTTAAAATGTACAGACGGCACATTGCCTGTACTACCGCAGTCAGCATCGAGAAGAATTGCCTCGACCTGCTGATGCCATATGGAGGAATCAGTGTTCCAATTTAAAGAGTTTGGCGTGCAGTAGCAACTGGCGATGCTGTTTGAGTTGGTCCTGACCTTTATCCAATCAGCTGATTCGTTAGTTTTGTCTGAACTGTCAATAAGCCGTCCGTTCCCTTTCGGGATCTTAAATGCAAATTTAACCCATGCGCCTTCAACCGGTATAGGACCATTCTTCACACATACCTCGAGCGGCTGTGGCAAAGGATTTCCCGGCGTAACTTCCTGACCGTCACCGCCTGCATAATAGAGTGAGGGTGTTGTCAATGATCCAAAAGTGTGCCGGACATCACTAACAGACATCTCATTATCATCATCAAAGGTAACCTTAGCAATGGCACAATAATGATGCTTTATGCCTAAGCGCTCTAAAAATTTTCCATTGCCGTTTATATCTTTCTCCCATTCTATACTGCTATCTATGGTCCGGGCGGGAATGAGCCAGTAATCACCGGATTTATACTCATCCCCTTCCATGAATTTGACCTTGATACCCTTTTCGATGTCTATTTTAGAAGTAGTGCCCTCTAGCGGATAACTATCTGTTACACAATCCCATAGACGTATTCTGGGCTTACACGCCCTTGACCTGATGGTATTTATAGCCTTTTCGTCATCAGAGCCGGGAGCAGGCGGGTTAAAAGAAAGCTGATTACCGTTCACTATTTTTGTAAGGACTAGCACTCCAGGCTTTTCTTGAAGCTCATTTAGCTCGTCCGTGATCTCTATCCACAAACCAGGCACAAAGACGGTGGAGACATCCCTGCCCAATACTTCAACTTCGGAGATTGAAGCTGTGCTGTTATCAAATTTTATCTCCCTGACGGTACTGCCATTATCACGGGACCACTTGAATCTCGGGACAAGCTTTTTACTTTTCTTCTTTATATCATGTATTTCCATCCGGTAAAGGTGATTCTCCAGTCCGTAATATCCTCCAGCGTCCACTTTTGTGCAATCATCGGATGACCAGCTGCTTTCACCTACATCAGCGGCTATTCTAGCATGGCGGGAAGGTATTATCTCTTTATATTCGAGAAGGCTGCAAGGTTTCTTTATATAATTCTCATCAGTCTCATCATTTGTAAGGGCCCTTAGCTTTACCTGCCAGATTGTCTGTATCCTGGAGGCTGTATCTGGGCCGCCCAGTGCGAGCTCGCGTATGGAAGCATCGTCAATGTCGGTGACATGTCGATACCAGACATCCAGGTAAGCGAGATACTGGCTATCGGTGCTCAGAGAAGCGCTGGTTTCTGGAGAATAAGGTTGATGGTTATAGGTGGTTAAACGCCGTATGCTGATTCCGCTTTCTACTTCCTTGATAGAAGCATTGAAACCTTGCAATACCAAAACAGTATCGGATGAACTAACAACCTGAAGCTTTTGTGTTTTGTTTTTATTATAGAAGACCTCGACCCACTGGCCTTTAGCATAATTTTTGTTATCCAATCCCGAAACTGATAAGTTAGAATTATCAGGATCAAGCCGCAGGTTTTTTTGCTGGACGACTTCGACTGCTTCCTCCTCGAGTTCGCAGAGAATGCCGTCCACGTAAAAACGCCCGGGATGTATGATGAAATCCTTTTTGTCAGGTGTTAGCTCTAACTTGAATCCTCCCCCATCAACAGGGGCTCCACTTTGCCCGATCAAGTCTCTTACAGCGCTCCTCCTCAGGTGTTCCTGTATGTCCGCCTGCTCGTTCCAGTCGGCATCGACCTGAACACGACCCTGCTGCATCCTGACACTACTGTAATGCTTCTCACGCTTGAACGTGGATCTGGAAAAATCACCTTTCATCTGAACCACCTAATCATGATAATTTTAATTTCTCAAAAATGGTCTATCATTAAAAAGGCTATTGAGCCTTATTTGATTAATTATGCCTGTTAAAAGTACTTTTCAGTAAAATTAGAGTTAAAATACAAGTCATTTGTAATTTAAAGATTAATTTGTCTTAATATTTGATTCAAAGGATCAATTTCTTATTTTTTACACTAAAATTTTTTAAATAGAAAAATGAATGTAAATTTATTAAAAGTTTTGATATAAGAACTCCGTTATGGAAGTTTTGAATTAATAGATTGAGAAGCTCAAACACTAACTGCAACTTATTATCAATCAACAAAAAATATCCCTGCTTCCAGCCCAAACCTCATATACTCATTCAGCATGGCTCTGAGGTTTGCTAATCTATGGGCTTGCTTTAAAAAATTGAACGCTCCCATCTCTACCCCTGATTCCACTCCTTTAAATATCTCATCGGGACATGTACGGCTCAACTGGCTGTAGCCTGGCTCGCCGAATATTGACGAAGTAAAGACGGGCACCACGCTGTCCATGACCCTTTTCTCTTCTTTCACTGGAAGGCTGCTTATTTGTGCCGATCCTGATGCACTGTTCAGCTCTTTTATTCGTTTTGAGATAGCAAGGTCAGGCTGGCACCTAAAGCGCCTTGGAGTAGTTGAGCTGGAGGGGACATAGCTGTAGCGTATACATCCCTTTTGCCTCTGCTTTGCAGTAATAAAGCCATTAAATATACAGTTGCTCGCAGTGATAATCCCAGCATGTGTCGTCCCGAAAATAGTACACTCACTTGCACTGACCAGAGTATTATATGCATCTATAGCAACCGCTTCTGCATTTTTTGAACTGTCGATTATGCAGTCGGTCATGGACAGCTCACTGACAATAGAAGTCTGTTCTGACCAATTAACCGAGCTGGGGCAAACTATAGTGCCGCAAATGCTTCTGCTCAGGCATATTGCCAATCTGGATTTGATCTTGCTTTCTGGACTGTTGACTATTTGGTTATCGACGGTGATACTACTTTCCATACTACCATTTTTCCAGGGTACGATTGTGCAGTGGGTAATATCCAGCATAGAAATGCTGCCCGGGGTTTTTACCTCGATGGGTCCCTCCAATAATAACCCATTCAAGTATAACTTGCCCGGATTAGCATTCTCGTTCCCAGTGTCCTTTACTGAGATTCTGAACTTTAGATAAGGCCTTCTTCCAGAGGCATTGAACTTCTCAGGTTTGTGGATCTTAGTGCCCGGTTTGTCGGGATTGTCTTCTTCTGGCCATCCTGCTGCGATGATTAGCAGTTCACGGCCTTTTAAGTCTATTTCCAGTTTGTCCTCACTTTCCATATATGTAGCGTTATCCAGAATGGAGATTACCCCTTTTGAGCCAGCTAAGTTATTGCTCCAGGCATCTACTGCTCTGGACACACTATCAAAAAAAGTTGCCTCTCCTGCGTCGTCTGGCTTATTTTTTTCTAAGGTGACCCCAAAATGTTGCACGCTCGGGTCCCTCCAGTCCTTATCGACATACTCGGAACGGTCATAGGGGCCGCCACCAAGGTCGCCGCTAAATCCATAAGCATAACTTACTCTAACCGTTCCGGGCTTAACGCTGCCAGGCACCGCTATCCTTCCACGGAAAGGATCTACTGCTACTTTTATTGTTCTATTGATCTCAACCTCGATTCCATCCTCATTTTTACATGGAAAATTTATGTCCTTTGGCAGACCCGCCCACCGGCCTTTATTAGAATCAATCAGATTGCAGATGACCATCTCTTCGGGCTTGACCAGCTTATCGTCCAGATAAACTTCAAAGACACTGTTAACGTTATCTGTATTAGTATGTTTACCAAAGTACGTGCAGACAAAGTCCTTATTAAGATGGATGTCACATCGACGTGCTTTTAGTTCCTGTTGTAAAGGCAGCCTTCGAAGTTTGCCAGGAATATCAGCCTCTCCGGCAATATGGGAAATATTATTATTCTCTTCCTCATAGTTGTTGAATAACGGTGCCTCAAGCCCCAGTGGATTGAATAAATAACATACGGGATCGCTACTGCCTGTTTCAACACTGGCTGTCACCTTATCAAGCCGATAGCTTTGAAGGCGCCACAGGAAAATCCCGATGTTCGGGATATTATATCGGCTTTTATCTCCCGAGATCCTACGAATATCGGCTGTATGGACTGCTTTTTCAAAGGAGCTGCCAATGAGCTCTAGGCTGTCGGTGTTCCGAAAATCGATGGTGGTACTATCGGGCAGGATATGGTTCATATTTTGTGTAATAGAAAGTAGGTGGAAGTACTCGATTGCTCTCGATGGCCAGCCCGTAATATCCCTGCCGACTTGCTCTATCACAGCAACAGTGCCTTTGCGCCTTCGATAACGGAGCGTATTGGCAATGAAAGGCCTGAGGCTAAAAACGCCTGGGATCGCAGGATGAACGCCCCGTACTCCCAGAAGGTCGCCAATATAAGGGACTACCCACTCGTTACAGGTTTCAATGAACATATTATTGTAGAGACCGTCAATATCCTTTTTTAAGAGCATCATCTCATTCTCGGTGACCTGGAGAAGTGCCCTGAGCGGCTCTCCACTTTCCTTATCCCGGATGCGGTAAATGGAAGGAAGTAGTTTATACAGCGTTTCCTCATCATTCATTTTCCTGTCACCTCAAGGTGCATTTTGCCATTTCTTTCAGCTCGATGCCTTTTATGAGTAAAAGCTGTGCCTCGGTGAACGTTTTTGTTTCAATGTCATAGTTGGGCTGGCTAGCATTGGGCACTGATATTTTATTGAGTTTAGCCGCAATAATCCCCGGAACAGCCTGAATAACGCTTACAAGCTCAGCATCGGTCACACTCTGACCGAAAGATCGTCTGTCGAATGAAAAAGCATCCGTTAGTGCTTTTTTTACAGATTCTTTTACCAGATCCGATCTATACGCCTGATCGATCTTTAAAAGCGCTTCTACGTAAAAAAAAACAGGTTTGTAAGTTTTAATCCATACTTCCTGCACAGGGTCACGGACTTTGTCTATGGAGCCGGATAAGTCCGAAAATAACGTTGAGTCAGGTTCTACAGGCTTGCTAAAAGCCGAAGCGATGGTGATACATACGACATTCACGCTGCCCGTCCATATAGATACTGCCTGAGCTTTGCCAATACCCGGAAAAGTCCTTGCGTAGTTTTCAAAATCCTGCAGGGACACAATGCGCCCCATAGTTAAGGCCTCTTTAGGAACGTTCAAGCGAGCCATTTCAAGTTTCTCCGGGTTCTCGGCACCTGTCCCAGGCAAGGGATTGGTCACTTCCTTGATTCCCAGGGGCCGCGCCTGGAGTATAGTAAGTGTTCCTGCATCCACCTGGCCGTCTTCACCAGTGCCGCTGCGGTACGTTGCTGTAATATTTTCCACGCCTGTTGGAAGTCTGGCTCCCTGTTTCCCGTCTCCAAATGTAATTGTTGCCTTGCTATCGTTATCGATCCTTACCATATAATTTTGGCTTTTCTCATCCTTACCATACAGCGAAGTCGATTCACTCCAGAGAATATCGTTTACCCGCACCTCTAGAGTACTGAGAGCTCCGTTCTTAGAAGAAATATAGGTTAATGGCGGCTTTTTAAGAGTAAACTTCTGGTAAGTTATAGATCCGTTACCGCTGCCAAGTACCTCATTTATAGTCTCACCGTGGGTAACTTTGACAGCATTTCCATAAATGATCATATTGTCGGGATTATAGGAATTTAACAAAGGACTCCTGAGTGTGAGTATTGTCCCGCCTTCTATCGTATTTCCTTCATCCGGATTTTTGACTTCTTGTAGCTCGACCAATTCGCTTTTCGGCTGGCCTTTCTCGCTATCTTTTTCAGATATTACAAGCACTTTCCCTCGAATTAACCCATCGACAATCCTATCGAGTTCTATTGTCCTGTCGCTTATTACGTCGTCTATCAGGACATCCGCCATTTCGAGCTTATCACTAACTGCATATACTGCTGTTTCCCTTATCTTGTTATTATAAAGGCACATGTTTTCGCCAATCAACGACACGCAGGTAGTTTTTGCGGACAAAGTAAAGTTAGTCTGAGAATCCTCAGCCACGCTGTCTACCCTGTACAACTCCTGATAACCCGGAATGGACATGACAAGCCAGCTATCTGCCAGTATTTGAGGATAGGAGGCATCGAGGTAGACCGGAAATGCATAATAAAGACAATCCTTCGGGATCGGCGAAAATTCCTTTCCATCTGGTCGAATCCACGACAGATCTATTGACTTTATGCCCTCATCGGCATGAAATTTCAGCGTAATAAAATAATATTTTTCCGGGTCGAGCTGTATGACACCACTGTCTTTCTTACCCTTCGATTTATTCACCACAAGCTTATTATTCACCCATAATTTAGCATTTTCAGGCTCCTTGATACTGAATGTATACCGGGCTTTATTTGCACCCTTAATAGTTTTTATTAAACCTGTAAGGCGAGCGGACTTAACGTCTTTTTTGGTGATAGTGTGCGGGAAAGAGGATACGACTGGGTTATACTCCAATGATCCACTATAATTCTCAGATCCGAAATACTCGCCACGCAGACCTTTTTTAATATTGTTAGTATTCTTCGGGCATAGAGAAAGCAGGTCGAAACCCGGCCACTGGAAGGGCTCTTCTTTACCAGAACCACTGGCATCAGAGGCAAGATATGCATCTTTAACAACCTCTGGCATCGCCCTCCAGTCGGGGGCATTATAGCCGAAGAGAGCCGTCCGCTGTCTTAATGCATAGCATGAGGTATTTTCTTCGGAAGGCACAATTACATGTTTTCCATAGGGAGACCTCCAGCCCAGCCCATCTTGCCATTCTACCACTGTTATTCCCTTATCCGGATCCGGGGTAACCGAAGAGACCTGCCGGAAGTCCCAGCGCTCGTTGAATGGATTTTTCTTGCGTTCATCACCGACAAGTAGTATATAATCTCCCGGCCTCAAGCCCGTGCTTGTACCTTTGAGCAGGATTTTTTTATCACCTATCTTCAATTTCGCAGGCTTTGTCCGTTGTGGCCTGAGCACGTTCAACTCCGCACTCGTTTCTAGATCTTGCATGGTCTCAAATGTCTGCGGCAGTTTATCAGGTGGAGGTATACTCTGTATTTTCGTGCCTTTCGGGACTTTTACTGTTTTACCTTTTTCAACTGTGTCGTCCACGGTAAATACAACATACGTAGAAGCGGAAACTCCTGGTTTCAGCTCATAGCCGACAGATCTGGCCAGTTCAAGGACCGAACTCCTCTCTGTAGCCGTACGCAAAAATGCCTCGTTGGCGATTCGTTCCTGGTAGAAAGTAATGACATCTGCAACGATAGAGCAGGCATCAAGCAGAGCAACGGTAGGATCCTCGCTGTCTCCGGTAAAAATCCTGGCAAGAGGCCATCTATCGGGTTCATCAGATCCGTTGATCTTCTTACCTTTGATCATCTGGGTCGGCAGTTGATTGAGCATATGTCTAAGGAATAACGGGTGATCCCCCAGTCGGTAGTTGATTGAGGTTTTTCCGGGCAAATTTTCATGGTCCTGGTCAAGCCCCGACTTTTTACATCCTGTACAGGCTTCTTTTTCGCCATTTACATCAGTGTCAGTCATAGTCCACCCGCCATGTTGAACTCAATCCTGCCATTCCCTGGTTTATCGGGATCGTTATCCAGCCGCGCTATTTCCAGACGGTCTAAGATCATGCACCCTCTATCAATCTCGCCGTCCTCAGGTCTTTTCCAGCGTTGGAACCTCGTCACTTTTACCCGGGCAACGCCAGACGCTTTCATTGCTGTCGAGATAAGCTGGCTGAGATAGATGGGCTGACCAAAAGTGAGGTTATCAGGATGAAAAAAGCCTCTGGTTCCATCGGGAAGATCAGCGTTGCTAAACGCATTGAGCAATGCTTTCTTAACATTGGATTTTATATAACCCGGGACTACGCATATATCCATGCTTATATCTAGAGGTACGAAACTTGGAGAGCAGATCTCAAGGTCATGCCCTGTGAGCCGGTAACATTCCATGAAAGTAATAAGGTCTTTTTTAAACGGCTCGTCAACTTCTACTCCACCTTTACGATCAATGGTTACATACATCGTATGCCAGCTTCCTGTCCAGCGCAGCGTAGCTACAGCTTTCTGCACTTCAGGATGACGTTCGGCAATTTTCGCATAATCGTCTTCAGTCACTGCGCGCTCCTGGACTTTAAATGCCTGTGGAGCATTAAGGCGCGCCGTTTCCATGGGTTCAGGGTCAGTACCCCGAGTAGCAGCTATAGGATTGCAGGCCCCAACGATTCTGCTATCTTTTGCGCCTACATTTACAATCGTATCCGGGCCAAGGTTGCCCATCCTCCCGTTTCCTACTCTATATCGGGCGATCATTTCTGACCCAGTTTCGGGGCGCTTCCCAAGTACGTCGTCGCCGAAGCGTATATAAGCTGTACCGTCCTCCTCCGTCTCCAGGACAAAGTTCCGCGAGAACCGGCTGCTTTCTATCAAGTCACTTTGTGGTTCCCAAACAAGCCCTGAACTGTCAATAAGCTCAATAGATGGCCTGACATCGTCCATATTCCAAACTATAGCAGAACTAGCTGACTTTTCGAGGTCAAAGGATACTAATTTTCCACTGCTGTTACGGACCTGCCCCTGCTGTGTGACCGGGCTTTCTTTTAAACGTACGATACCACTCTTATCAATGGTAACTTTCTCGACAATGGTTTTGCCGTGGTCAGCCAGGATAATGTTCCCAAGAGCTACACTGACAGGTTTTTTGATCGTATTGTCTTCGTCACCGTCAACTTCCCAGAGGCAGAGAGGAAAAGGCAGTGAATCTTCCTGGGACCATTCAACCTCTACGATCTTTATATCTGGGAAAAGGGGATCGTAAAGAAGTTCACCGTTACTGTCCCTGTCCCGAACTTTCGTCAGCCTTACAGCATGTCGGTGTGGTGTGTCAGCATCTTCCGTCCTGCCAGTGTTTGGGTCTCTTTCCTCTTTAAAAACAAGAATGTCTCCTTTCCTAAGGTTTAATTGCCCATCCTGATTAACTAAAGTGGCTCTCGTCGCACCCTTTGGCAGGCAGCACTTTCCGTCTTGCCAGGTATAAAACAGTATCCTGTTATGCGCTTTACAAAGCGTTGCATTGTGCATTGTTTCGAATACGACAGGTTCTTCATTAATTGCCCGTGAAAGCAATGGAGTTCCTTTTTCGATGTATACTGCGTCATTAACGTCATCAGTATTTACACAAACCTGTATCCATGCACGTGCATTACATCCATCATGCATTTTATAGTCGAGCAAGCGTACGTGGCGACGTATTGAAGTCCTCTTGCGAGCAGTCCCTAGATACGCTTCAGTTGCAACAGCGTCCTGATAGTAACTCAACTGGTCAGCTACATATGCGACAAGTTCCACAAGCATTATGCCAATGTCTGCGGGATTTCGCTCTTTCCATTCTGGTGATACAAGGGATAGCCTATCCAGCATCAGGCGACGGAAACTGGCATAATCCCTGGCTAGATAATCTATCTGAGGTATGGGCAGCCTTTCAGCAGGGCAAGTTTCAGGAAAACTGCAATCGAATTCATTGAGACAGTCGATTTTGAAAGAGAAATCTATTTCCGATAGTTGAGGATCAAAGTGTTCGGGTGGACCCGGATCGACCGATGACTTGATCAAACGTAGGGTATAGGTTGAAAGATCGACAGGAGGCAAATATATGAGCTGAAGAACATTAGGAACAGTATTATCCACCATGTCTATGTGAAAATAAACTTTTGAAGTGCCTGATACAGATATGTTGCTTTTTTGCAGATCCCCCAGTCCATTAGAGTTAATAAAGTGTATCACTATTTTTCTGTTTGATTTATCAGTATTATCAACCTCGAGATAATCAATGCCGTTCAGTAGAAGACCGTTCTCACTCTCTCTTCGAACAAGCAGTTTCCTCATCTGGTTCTTACACTGGTAATGCGCTCCCATATCATACCTCTCTTGCGAACTGGCTGATCATACGCTGCTGATTACGGCGGACCACGTATTGCACGGTCACCTGGAGCGTACTATCGAGATTCTCCACATCAACACCTTCAACCTGTATCAGGTCACCTAGCCACTGCTGCAGTGAACTCTGAACCATGAACTTAACGGCTATGGTCAGTTCATCACTGTTAGGTTCAAACACTTGCTGCAACAAGCCTGTGCCAAATGCAGGACGGTTAACGCGTTCTCCAGGAGACGTGAAGAGTACCTGCTCGATCAGGTCACGGATGTGGTCATCGTCATTAGTATCTGCCGTCTTGCCCTTGCTATTAATGTGATACGGGTAATCGATCTGCATCATGTTCCCTTCACTTTTGTCTGAGTTGATACAATATTTGGCGGCCCCTGAGGGATCTGCTCTGCACTCTGGCACAAGCCGGTGCTTGATTGCAGAAGAACCTGCTTTCCGCAGACCTTTACTCTCATAGCAGGAACGATCCACTGTACCTTAACGCATGGCTGCGGTTTGTTTGTCGGTACTGTGAAAGCACAACCTGCAACCGTGAAATTGTCTCCCATGACAGCGACAGTCTGGCCGCTTACCTTGACTCGGGTGTTAGTGGAAACTACCGATATCTGGCCTCCATGAGGGCACATCGATGTTATTCCCACATGTAGCAAAAAGCCAGGCATCAGGTCACTTCCAGCGCATCGCCGTTGATTGATACCTTAGGGCCTGAAAGCTTGATATTACCATTCTTACCGTCATCGATCTCTATTCCGTTCGAATCTATAATGATCTTCATGCCGGCTTTGGTTTCAATGGCAATCTTCGCTTTTCCTGAGGAATCATCCAGAGTAATGCTGCATTCCTCCGTCTTCAAGACTTTAACATCCGGTGCTTTGGCAGTTGAAGGTAGTTCTCCGTCTCCCCAAAAGCATCCAGTCCAGACTGGATAATCAGGATCTCCTCCCTCAAATTCTACCCATACGTTGGTGCCTTTTGGAGGGATAGCAAATAATCCGACACCTTTTCCAGCATATGGCACACAGGGCATGGCCCAGCTTCTCCCGTTAGACCCCAGAACTGCAGGAACACTGACCTGCACCCGCCCTTTCTTTTTCGGGTCGTCGTTATCTTCGACTTTACCCCTATATTTTCCATAAAAGTTATCCGTGCTACCACCGGCTGTTATTTTGCGCCCACCCCTTCGCGAACAAGGGAAAAACTCTGTTTGTAATCGCCTCTTTTTATACTATGGGTCACGCTTTTTACGTAATATAAACCATCAAAATTATTCCCTGCCCCTCCTAATTTGACAATAGACCTTGCTTGGAGCAGGTCGCCATATTTCAAGCTGTCCAGCTCACCTTCAGCTCTGACGGCGTCGGCTGACTCTTCTATCATTCCTTTTGCCTGTGCTCTTGCCTGTGCCGAATCCAGGCCCTTTAGCGCACGGTAACGTTCTACACGCACATTGGGCTGAGTGGTCAATGCTGGGTTTCCTGAAAGGGTCTGTCTGCCGCTTGCCTTATCATTTATATCTACGAGCTTGTTAGTCGAACCGTCCATTATCGTGCCCTCGACCACAAAGGGTGTAAGGGCGTTATACTGAAAATTTATCGAGATTACATTCGACTCATAGCCCATATTAGTCGTGAGCATCTTTTGGGGAACGCCTCCTCTTTTAGGCGGCCCCCAGTAAGCAATATTGGATTTGGACTGCGGCCCAGGAATAATATAAAAAACATAACCATAGGGTTCAGCTAGTTTTTGCAAATATTTTAGATCTGTCAACTGCTGTGAAGGCGTTCGTATGGCAGGATCGGGCCTATTTGATATAGGCGGCTTGACGACATCTGCTACCAGACCGAATTTGTGATAATTGCCGATAATTTTCTGGATGATGGTATACTCGTCCTGGCTATCATGTTGGAGAGATTTTCCTTTGAAATCCATGGCCAGGCTCACATCCTCGCCTATTACAGTTAAAGTGGATGAACCGGGCTCACTTCCGGAAGAAATCTGCTGGTTGGTGATGATTCCGTCCATAAGAACACGAGGAGTAGTGCCAAAAATCACTTCGATGATAACGCGACTACATGGTTTTAGCAGCGGACTCTTTAGCAATATGAAATCGGCTTTGGTTTTTTCCCTCGATCGTCCCGCCCGGAATGTGATCCTAAATCCGGACCGTGCGGAGTCGTTATGGGTGACATCAATGCTATCTATGGTTTCCATCAGTTCCCATGACGCATGCTCTGGGACATTTTGCCCCAGTGATAATCGAAGATCGATGCCCCTCTTGCTCATAGCATCCCCTTTTAATAGTGTGCTGCCGGGATGCGCAGTCGGAGACCTGGATATAGCAGGCAGGAAGGATCCATGACATTATTCGCATCGCATATGCGCCAGTACTGCTCAGCATCACCCAGTGTGCTGTCGGCTATTATATCCAGCCGATCGCCCCCTGACACGATGACCTCTACAAGCAGAGGCAAGCTTTCTCCCTGTGGCAGGAAGCGCCTTTTCACGTATTTGATTTCGCTTCCGTCTAGTGACTTATAGACATCGGTATCCAGTGCATAATATCTACTGGTATGTTCGAACATGTGAACCACTCGCGACTCAATTTGTAACAATTCAGTCTATCCAAATCAGTTGAGTATACTGACTTGATGTGACTTGTTATTGTGATTATACTAAAAATAGGAAAAAGAGAAACGGACTCAATAGCTGGAAGTTTAGGAAAACTAATTACGTAAGTTTATCTATCGACAGTACACAAATTTATCTATAGATACCATTTCATCTGAGTAAATAATTAATTAAACTTAATATTGGAAATAATGGAATCAAGAGTCGATGATGTCCCACTCTTAGCCATCGATTCTTTACTCAGGTGGTGTGTTTTGAATATGGAATATCCGGGATGAGTTTTTGAGAGGTCGTTGTAGCTCAAGACTCTCAGGTTAAGGGAGATTTTTGCACGTATAGGGTTCAGGTTCGTGTCATAGGCCTCTTCAGTTATGTCAAAGCCCGTCAGTCGAATAGGGACTACCCGATTAGACCCCCATATAAATAGCGTAAGAGGGGCTTCAGGCGGAATAATCTCAATGGAACCTTTTTCGAGAAGTGCCTCATTATCCTGCACCAGCCCGCTTTCAGGGTAAATTAGCAGTTCTAGAGCCGATAGCAGTGGATAAATGCCCATACTCACGGCACTTCGATCTCCCACTTCAAGCTGGTCAGTAGCATCAATCTCCGCCTCCAGCTTTATTGTCTCAACTGGCGGCCCCTTCAGGCGCAATACGTCAGCTTGTGCCCCGCCCTCACCCGATGTCTGGGCCTGAAGCGAGCGGCTGAGAGTATCCGGGTTGAATTGAAACCTGATAATTCTAGTTGGCTTATTTTTGTCGTCATAGGCGATAATGGCGCCTTTAACAAGGCGTGGGGACCCGGGAAATGTATACATTGTTGTTTACTCTCCTTCTTTCCTCATCATTCTGTAAGTTCAGACTCAGGCACAGGAAAAGAGTTGGCAATATTTATTGAAGTAAGGCGCAGGTAAAGAGTTGTTAATATCGGCTCTTCGCTATTTCATGTGGGTAACTCAAATTTGAGTTTTCCTAATTTTAGAT
>CAYSZA010000004.1:0-30263 GCA_964435275.1 uncultured Methanosarcinales archaeon
CCGGATGAATGCAGGTCAGAGGAATCAAAAATGGAGACATTCGAGATAAAAGATGAGGAAATCAATGTTGAAGAAATTATGGAAAAAATTCGTGAGAACATAAAGAAACGAAAAGAAAATGACACTTATAACGACGGGAATTCTGAAGAAATAGAACGGGTTTTTTCAGAGGTCTCCGCCTCAAGGGCAAGAAATCCTCAGGAATCCGGAATAGTCAATTCGAGTTGCGATATTCGTAATAATAACTATTCTATCAGTTCTCATCGTCCGTTCCTGGGTAAATTTTTGATACAGGGTAGAAAGTTAGTTCATGGAGAGGTCAGACGTTATGTTGATCCAGTATTCCAGAAGCAAAGTGAACTTAACTCTAACCTTGCCGGCCTTCTCAGTGATACAAAAGAAGCTTCAGATTCCTGTTCTAATAAAATGGAGCAATTAAAAGAGGAAATTGAAGAGCTGGAGGACGAAAATCGAACCTTAAAATCCAAAATTGAGCAGTTAAACGGTGAGGTCAAAAAATTAAAGGTTGAATCGAAGCAGTTAAAATCTGAAGTTATTAGCAACATAAGAAATGAAGTTGAGTCCGTAATTTCTGCTATCAATCTGGACCTCGATAACAAAGCCTGGCTTAGTAGAATTCTCGAATCAAGAATAAGGCAGGGAAGTGAAAACCAGGTAATAGAATCCTCTGAAAAAGAACCATCTCAAGAGGCCGGTTCCGATATTAACTATTATGTGTTTGAAGAAAAGTTCCGAGGTTCGAGAGAACATATATTACAGCATCAGGCAAACTTTATAGATTATTTCACAGGTTGCACCAATGTCCTTGATATTGGATGCGGACGGGGAGAATTTCTGGAACTGGCAAAAGATAGAGGCATCACTGCTCGGGGAATTGACGTTGATGAGGATATGATAAATTTCTGCAAATCCAGAGGTCTGGATGCTGAACTGAAAGATGCTATAGAAGCTCTTCAAGAAATAGAAGATAAAAGTCTCGATGGAATTTTCGTAAGCCAGGTAGTCGAGCATCTAAGTCCTGATTATCTTATTAATTTGTTGAATCTGTGTAACAAAAAAATGAAATATGGTTTTTACATTATTATTGAGACAGTTAATCCTCTGTCGCTGTTCTCTCTTGCAAACTTTTACATAGACCTTTCCCACGTAAAGCCTGTACATCCGGAAACTCTAAAGTTTCTGGTTAATACGGCAGGCTTCCGTGATGTTGAAACTAGGTTTTTGTCTCCAGTACCCTCTGAAATGAAATTACAAAAGCTTCCGAATCTCGATGAACAGAACGAAATCAAGTCGATGATCGAGATCTCTAACCGGAATATAGACATGATAAATAATGCTTTATATGGTGCCCAGGATTATGCAGTAATTGGGAAAAAATAAAGAACACAGTAACAGGAAAGTCGTAAAAAAGTAAAGGTTTTAGTTGCTTTCTTATTCCTTTAAATTTGTGAGACAACTCTGGAGCAGTTTAATGAAGATTGCATTTGTTGTTCCCTGGTATGGAGATATTCCCGGTGGTGCAGAGAGTGAATGTAAAAATACGGCTGAAAATCTTTCAAGAAACGGGATTGAAGTTGAAATCATTACTACATGTGTTAAAGAGTTCAATTCGGATTGGAGTTCCAATTACTACAAAGAAGGATTATCCGAATTAAATAACATCACCATTCGAAGATTCAAAGTCAGACAGAGGAATACCTCACTATTCGATCGCATTAACTTTAAATTGATTCAGAACCAGAGAATCTCACCGAAGGAAGAGCGGATATATATAGAAGAGATGATTAATAGCGATAGTCTTTATCGATATCTTGAGACTCATGGTCCGGACTATGATTATTTTCTGTTCATACCTTATATGTTCGGTACTACTTATTACGGGTCTCAAATCAATCCGAAAAAATCCTTTTTAATACCTTGCCTTCATGACGAGAGCTACGCATATATGAACATTTATAAGAATATGTTCGAGAATAGTGCAGGGCTAATATTCCATGCTGAACCCGAAGCAAAACTGGCAAATGAGATTTTCAATATCAAAGGCAAACAAATAATTTTAGGGGAAGGGATAGACACCAATATCTCCTTTGAAGCAAAGAGATTTCGGGAGAAATACGGGATATATGATGATTTCATCCTTTATGCTGGAAGGCGTGAACCGGGTAAAAACACTCCTCTTCTAATTGACTTTTTCTGTAAATATAAAAAAAGGAATCAGAATGAGCTTAAACTGGTCCTGATAGGAAGCGGAGAGGCAAGTATCCCTGAGGAGTTTAAAAAAGATATTCTTGACCTGGGCTTTGTTAGCAAACAGGACAAGTATGATTCATTTGCTGCTGCTACTCTTTTTTGTCAGCCCTCTATTAACGAGAGCTTTTCAATAGTGATTATGGAGTCGTGGTTATGCTTAACTCCCGTTCTGGTTCATTCCGGTTGCGCTGTAACAAAAGATCACTGTATCAAAGGCAAGTCAGGATTGTATTTTGATAACTTTGAAGAGTTTGAGGCATGCATTAACTTTTACCTGGATAATCCTGAGTTAAGAAATAGAATGGCCCTGAACGGGAAAAAGTATGTGGATGAGAATTTTAACTGGGATCGAATTGTTGAAAAATACGTACACTTTCTTGAAGAGGCCTGAGTTATGGAAATTCATCAAATCTTGCCAACCTTTAGTCCTGGCGATGCAATTGGCAATGAGGTTATTGAGGTTAACAGAACCCTGAGAAAATGGGGTTATAAGTCGCAGATATACGCTGAGAATATCCACCCTGAAATGAATGCTAAAAAACATTTTGAATATGATAAAATCTCCTCAAAAGACAACATACTTATCTTTCATTTCTCCATAGGCTCTGATGTGTCCCATTATGTAAGTAAGTTGCCGGATAAGAAAATAATACGATATCATGGAATTACGCCTCAAAAATATCTTTCTGGAATTAATGATTATATACAACATTTGCTGGTAAGGGGAAGAGAGGAACTCGGTATGTATCCGGAACTGACTGATCTGGCACTGGCAAATTCCCGATATACCCAGTTAGAGCTGAGTAATCTCGGATTTAAACATACTGAGATTTTTCCGCTTTTAATGGACCTTAATATTTACAATAGAAGTCCGAATGAAAAGCTATTGTCCAGCTTTGAAGACGATTATGTGAACCTTCTTTTTGTTGGAAGGATTATTCCTCAAAAGAATCAGCATATTATCCTCAAAATTTTCTCTTATTATAAGCTTATAAATCCAAAATCGCGTTTATTCTTGATAGGAAATTATGAAGGCTGTGAAAACTATTTTGATCAGCTGCAGGAAATCGTCAGGAAGCTAAAATTAAAAGATGTCCATATTCCTGGAAAAGTCCCAATGGACGATCTCGTTTCCTATTATAAACTGGCAGATGTCTTCCTGTGTATGAGCGAATGGGAAACATTCTGTGTCCCGCTTGTCGAGAGTATGTATTTTGACACTCCAGTTCTTGCTTATAACTGTACTGCAATCCCGGATACTCTCGGAAACTCGGGAATTCTAATTAACAAACTTAGAAGTAACGAGATTGCGGAAATGATTGATCTTGTAGTAAAGGACGAAGCTTTCAGGAATAAAATTATTCGGAAGCAAAGAGAAAGACTCAAAGATTTTGAAAGACCGAATATGGAAAATTTACTAAAAGGATATATTCAGCAGGTGATCGGTTGAAAATTGCTTTCGTTGTCCAGCGTTACGGGCTGGAGGTAAACGGAGGTGCTGAGTTCCACTGCAGGCTCGTAGCTGAGCATCTATCAAAATACTTTGATGTGGAGGTTCTGACTACCTGTGCAGTAGATTATAAAACTTGGAAAAACGACTATTCGCCAGGTATTGAGATCTTAAACGGAGTGCTGGTAAGGAGATTCCCGGTTGATCATGAAAGAGACTGGCTGAAGTTTAATAAGTTTTCCGAGAAAATTTTTGGCAGCACACATACCTTCGAAGACGAGATTGAATGGATGAAACTGCAGGGTCCCTACTCAACAAAACTCCTGAATCACATAAAAAGTAATAAGGATGATTATTCTTATTTTATTTTTTTCACCTATCTTTACTGCACTACCTTTTTCGGCCTTCCGCTGGTAAAAGAAAAAGCTCTGCTTGTTCCTACCGCCCATGATGAGCCTCCTATTTATTTGCCGCTATTCCGTTCTCTCTTCAAATGCCCCAGACGGTTTATTTATAACACAGAGGAAGAAAAAAACTTTGTCATCTCAAAGTTCCGGGTTTCAAACATACCCTCTGATGTCGTGGGCGTAGGTATAGATATCCCGGATAAAACTGATGCAACTTCGTTTGTCCAGAAATATAATCTGGATGACTTCGTTATTTTTGTTGGAAGAGTCGACGAGTCTAAAGGTTGTCACGAATTATTTGATTACTTTCTCCGGTATAAAAAGGAAAAGAAATCTTCTATCAAACTTGTTTTAATGGGAAAGCAGACTATGGAGATTCCCCAAAACCCCGATATTTTTTCCCTGGGTTTTGTCCCGGAACAGGATAAGTTCAGTGGAATCAAGTCGGCCAAACTCTTAATAATGCCATCAAAATACGAAAGTTTGTCCATGGTCTTGCTGGAAGCCTGGCTATGTAATACCCCTGTACTTGTAAATGGAACGTGTGAAGTGTTAAAAGGCCAGTGTATCCGGGGTAATGCAGGGTTATATTACGAAAACTATGAAGAATTTGAGGCGTGCCTTGATTTTCTTCTGGCAAGTGATGGAGTAAGGAATGCTATGGGGAAAAACGGAATGAAATTTGTTTTGCAAAATTACTCCTGGGAGACTATAGAGAAAAAGTATATCTCGATATTGCAAAAGCTTGATGATCCACAGTTAATCGATTAATATTCTCTGGAAATCTGAGCAGAGGCAGCTTATTTGTCCCTGTCACAGCGCACCACTTCTGGAATTGAGTTTCGGAATTGGGTATCGGGCGATAAAAACGGAAAACTTCATCTCCGGCCTGGATAAATAAACATCAAGATCCCAGCTACTTTCCAGTGAGTAGCCAAATTCCGGATAGTACTTGAGCAACCAACAATTTTGAAAAAAATGTACAGTAATGAGCATTAACAATTCTGGAAAACCTGGACAGTAATGAGCATTAATAGTTCTGGAAAAACCTAAAATTTTGGAAGGAGCTATAAATCAGGTCATGCAGAATACATTTTATCCAAAACAGTCAGTCTTTTGATAATGATTATTGCTATTATGGAAGAAAACAGCATGGTAAAGCTATAAAGGATTGGAGAATGAGTTATTATTTCTTTTATGTTAAAGGCTGGATTTATAATATCAACTATTACTATTGGTAAGAAAGTATGATACAATAAAATAATAATAGAATTTTTCCCAAAATAAGTAAATACTCTTGTTAACAGGTCTTCTCTTTTGCTAATTCTTTTTGCGAACTCAATGGTTAAATATGTGCCTAATAAGCCTCCGATTCCAAAAAAAAGCAAATTGGAGTATGTTCTTGTGTTCATATCCACAGCGCCGTTAACCGAAATTATAATGAACAGCAATAAAACAAAAAAGAAATTATATAAATTATTTTTGAAACTGATATGTAACTGAGTTTTCCTGTAATAGTTGATTAAATATCCTGAGAACATAAAAATCATTGAGACACAGGCAATATCAAAACTCCATGGAAGATACATATGTTTACTGATTTTAAAACCAAACAATATAATTAAAAAACATAAAGAACTGCTGCAAGCTAACCCGTATTTTTCATGAAAGTACGCAATTATGTACAAGATCATAGAAGCACAGAAAAGGCCTAATAAAAACCAGGATGGAACGCTCAATAAATTTGTAAACATCGTAGACGGATTTAAGGGTGCTCCATTCCCATAGAAAATCCCAACAAGATGTTTTATTGAGGACTTGCTATCAAAAGAACTTAATTTGAAGAAAGATAACAGGAGGTATGTGCACAGAATAATAATGTTTGTTACAAAATATGGTATTACAAGCCTTTTAAATTTTTGAGAAATAAAGTATTTTGGATTCAATTTGTATTTTTTATAGTGATATAGATAGCCGCTGATAAAAAAAAACAGCGGCATATTAAATGTATGAATTACTGTTAAAAAAGATTGATCAAAATTGTTATGTCCAAGTATAACCAGTAAAATGCCTATTCCTTTTGCAACGTCAATCCATTTTTCATATGTCATAGCATATACTCAACATAATTTTTTACATTAAATTCTCGGCTCTGTAGGATCCTTTGAATTACCGAATTTCCATGAAACACCGAATTTGCGTGAAACACCGAATTTTGTAAGCCTGTACTGTACGGTCTGATGTGTTTCTACCATAGACTTTTCAGCTAAAAAAGCCGATCTAAACAGGTCTTCTACAGAGTCTGATTATTAAATCTCTTATAATCCACGGTTGCACACAAGAGTAACTGAAAACTATTTTTTCTACGTTTTTAAAATATGTAATTTCCAGGCCAGATAAGTTGAAAGCGTTATTAGTAGTCGTTATAACTGAAGAAACATACTTTAGAAGCTTGCCTGTTAAACCTTAATCTGAGCAGTTACGGTATTCTTTTTAAACGCAGAATTGTTACAGGTTTCCTATGCATGTTTTTTATGGTGAATTCCTTTTTATTTACTTATATCTTTTGGTTTGAGCTTACAATTATTTATTTTCTTCTGCCACCTGTTTCTTTTTTATTTTGAGCTTGATTGCATTTTGAACTGAATGTATTTTGAGCTTGATTGTATCTTGAACTCGATGTACTTTGAGCTTGATTCTTTCGGGGCTTTATATTATTATAGAGGAGTTAATTGAACCCCCTGGATTGCTATACTCAGTTCCCTGCTATCACTGTTTTTTAATTCTGGAATGTCACATGGCCTTTCAAAACCTTCTGGCACATGCAAACGAATTATATTTTCGCCTTTCTCCAGGCTAACTGGAGTGTATATCGCAGAAAAATCTGTAGTAACATTTTGCCTATTCTGCAGAGTTTTGCCATTGTAAATTTCCAGTGTTTTTGGACGGTAGAAACTGCATGCGTGAAACTCTAATGTTGTATCTCTGGCACTATCTGAATGGATTATTATTGTGGCATTGTTTGATATCCATCGGGTGGGTTTTCCGTGCATTTCTTCAAGCGGATTCCATCCATTCTTTAAAGTCATAAATGATTTTAAAGGCTCTTTTTTGACGTGGTACACAACTATAGAATCTTCGTCATACGTTTTTCTTTCCGTTTTGAGAGTTTCCTGTATAAATGTCTCGGCCAGGTTAACTTCTCTGTCATCCATATAATTCGTGTGCAAAACAATGTAAGATATGTTAAAATAATTTAAAATTGACGTTCCAACTTTGTTTACGTCCTGGTTCAGAATATCCGCAGTAGAAGGTTGCAAATAAGTTAATTCTCTTACGACAGGCGTATTTAATTCGAAATCTCTTGCACTGGCTGGAAATCTGGCAGCCCAGTTGCCTACGACAGGTTTTCCGTGTATTGTCTGGTAATAAATGACCGTTACACCTGCTCTATAGTTTAAAGTTGCAGGGATTTCCAGCAGTGCATAATTATCTTTATCCTGAGAGAGCTCTTCATAAAATGATGGCTGGTTTACAGCTGATACTGGTAAAGGAATTGCCAGATATTCGAAAATTATTAAACTGCTGATTACAACTGCAATCATTTTTTTATTATTTTTCCTAGATTTTAATAATTCTGAAACTCCATAACCAGTCAAAACTGCAAACGAGAGTGAAGCAATTACAAAAAACCTGCCTGTTGTTCTACAGTTTTCCAGGAATGGGATTAAATAATACAAAGCCAGATGCGGAAGAGGAATAGTAGTACGGAAAACCGTAAATAATATGTTACCATTTACGTGAAGAAGTGGGCCGAGACTGATTAACGAAAAAAACAATGCAGCTATTGACCAGAATTTTACGGATTTGTCTCCTTTTAGTCTATAAGTCGCGAATAAAGAGAGTAAGATAACCGTGTACCCGATAAAAGTCGTATTTTCGCTGGGGTTTCCCAGGAAATTGCTGTAAATATTCGCCACGGCATCCCCAAACACTGGATGCAAAACCGATGGAAGAAAAAAGCTCAGTAAATCAGCTGAGCCCATAACCGCTTCAAAAGCATCAAGTTTTAGAAAATTTTTACTGGATGTGGCTGTTAAAATGTTTTCCAGTGTGAGAGGTATTAAACCTGTGAATGAAACAACTCCAAATAAAGCATACTTATAAAAAATTCTCTCCAGTATTTCCTTATATCCTTTTTTTTCTTTTCTAAAAAAAATGTAGCTTTCATATACAGACAGTAATATCACAAGAATTCCCATGAACACCATGTATTGAAGATCGCTCATGGCTACGAGGATAAAGAAGACTCCTGCAAAAAAACTATTTTTAAATCCCCCTTCTTTGAACATTTTCATTAGATATAATGCACAAAAGGGAATCCACTCAATGCTGGTTGCCCCAAAATGACCAAGAGAATGTGCAAAATGATATGGTGAAAATGCAAACACAAGCCCGGCTATGAAAGAGGATGTGCTGTCTCCTGTTAGATATTTTACAAGTAAATATGTACCATATGCTCCAAAAATAAATGAGAACAACCATAATATAGTGTACACTACATGAATGTCGGTTATATTTGATAACATGTATGTAAGGATTTGATTAAATGCCGATTGAAAAGGTGACGCCGGTATTCCGTACGGATAAAATATCAAATAGTCATATGTTAATCTCGTGAGGTCAGGGTTGAATATAGCCACTGGCGTATACCAGAGTATTCTTATCCAGTGGAATGCATCTCCCTCTCCCGGAATATACGTGCCTATCTTAAAAACTACAGGATAAGTAAGTATAGAAGTTAGTAAGGTATATAATGTTAAGATTCCGGCATGTTCTTTTAATTTCTTCTGAAAACATGATACCGGGCTATCACGTTTCTCTTCTATCAGTCTTCTTTGCGTCTCAAGTGTCATTTTACCCCCAAAACTGTTTTTTATGGGAGACTTCTCATTTTCTCTTTTTTAAAGCAAACTTCTGGCTTTTTCCTGCTCTTACTTTCTACCTAACACCATGGTCCATGGAAACGGTTTCTTCACTTCCACCACATTAAAGTGCCTTTCTATTAATTTTATAAATTCGCCTGAACTCCAGTTCTGTAGATGTTCGATATCATTCCCGAAACGTGTCAGGTTCTTTCCCCGTAAGAAGTCCATGGTACGAAAGTAAGGCTCGTTAGGTACACTCAGCAGGCAGTAATTCCTGGTTACCCGCCGGATTTCCTGAAGAGCTTTTTCAGGGTTTTCAAGGTGCTCCAGTACCTCGGTTGCGATAGCGAGGTCAAAACTGTCATTTTTGAACGAAAGCTCGTACACGCTTCCTGCACACAGATTACAGTTCTGGTTTCTACCTTTTGCAAGTTTAAGTGCATTTTTTGAAATATCCACACCTGTTATATCAGGCAGATCAACGCAGTTAATAACAAATCCTTCCCCGCAGCCAATGTCGATGACCCTGTTTATATTATCCAATGGGGCTATAGTAGCTTTCAAGTTTTCAATAAAATTGTTTATAACCATACCCATAAGCGGATTTCTGGAATTGTATTTTTTGTAGTTTCCGCTTTGAAAATCCGGGTTTATTGGAGTCCCAGCCTGATTCATCTTATCCCCCACCTGATTCATTTTAACCCAACAGTATGTAATGTTCCGGGTCTTTTAGTCTTATCTGGTCTGATAATTTTTAAATTACTTCCGAATGATTCTTTGATACTTTTTGATCTAATCGGTGTCTTCTCCTAATCGGTGTCTTCTCTATTCTATTATTATAAATTGACTTTCCATCATAAATTGACTTTTCAGGACCGTTTTCTTAAAGTGAGCAGGAATCCAAAGAGTGCCGGAGATAGGGATGTCAAAAAGTAAAGAATTACAGGACAGGAAAATCCATAAGCTGAGTTCTCATCAAGCAAATTGAAGATTGTGACACTTACAAACTCTCGAATTCCAAAGCCTGATATCGATACAGGAAAATTGCCCAAAACTACAATTATCGGGAGTGAGAAGGTAAGAATACTATTTAAAGCTGGGCTTAACGATTTTATCACTATCCAGTACACGATCAGGTTTACTAAATAATACCCTAAAGTTAATGAAAACACCGAGAGGAGAACTTTTTTATTCTCAGTGATTTCTCTCATGGTTTTTATATAGTTCTCTTTATGATCTTTTCTCCGGAAAAAAGTATTAAACATAAGAGACACGGTTTTTTCGTTTGTAATAATGACTATCCCGGCAATGGAAAGCGACATTACAAAACTCATCAGATATATTAAATTTCGGTCTTTAAAAAAGAATATTATTGCCAGTATGCTTAAGATCATCAGGCAGACAACATCTATAATTCGGTCCATTATTACAGTCGGGATGCTTCTTGACTTCTCGGAGTTCAAATAAAAGACCCTCGAAACTTCCCCAGTCCTGCCAGGGGTGAGCGCTCCGTAAAAGGTACCTATCAGAATGATTTCCAGCGACCTGAGAATAGGAATCCTGATATCGATGCAGTTAAGCAGAGTCTGCCACTTTCTTGCTTTCATTAAATACATGAGAATAACAAAAGGCAGGGAGAGGGAAAGCAACACTATGTTTATTTCGGTAAAAACCTCGTAGATAGCTTTTACATCAATCTTACTCAAAAGATATGATAGCAGCCCCAGACTAACTGCAACTTTACCTGCCATTTTCCAGTTCATAGCTATCAAACTTTATAACATAATCATCATTGTTTCGCGAGTTTGTAATCAGTTCTCCAAGCAGCCCCAGGGAGATAAACTGGGCTCCTATGACTGTAAGCAGTATTCCCAGCATAAGAAGAGGTCTATCCCCTATTCTGGTACCTGTGATCCATAGCAAAAGCAGGTATATGGAAATAGCTATTCCTGAAAAGCCCAGTACAAAGCCTATGCCTCCGAACATATGCAGAGGCCTTTTCTTATACAGCGTTAAAAAAGTGACTGTTATCAGGTCAAGACAACCTTTCAAAAGTCTTTCAACTCCATATTTCGACTTTCCGTGGGTTCTTGGATGGTGCTCAACCTCTATCTCCCCGACAGTATAACCTTTCCAGTGAGCCAGAGCCGGAATATAGCGGTGAAACTCGCCATATAAATTTAAATTTTTTACAACCTCTCTTCTGTAACCTTTATACCCGCAGTTAAAATCATTAATTTTTACTCCTGTAATGAATCGGGTTAATTTATTGAAACATTTTGAGGGAAGGGTTTTTGAAAAAGGGTCCTGCCTCTTTACCTTCCAGCCGGAAACCATATCAAAATCTTTTAATTTTTCAAGGAATTTTGGAATTTCCTTGGGATCGTCCTGCAGGTCTCCATCCAAGGTAATAACAAAATCTCCCCTGGACTTTTTAAACCCGCAGGAGAGAGCTGCAGCTTTCCCATAATTCCTCTGGAACCTTACAATTCTTATGTTCTTATCCCGAATTGCCTTTATTTCCTGGAAAGTATTGTCTGTCGACCCATCATCAACGAAAATTATCTCATATGTTTTATCCAGTACCGAGAGAATAGTGCACAGTTTCTCATAGAGTTCAGCTATATTTCCTTCTTCATTATAAACAGGGATTATAATTGAGAATTCAGGTTTACAGGAGATGTAGTCACCCTGGGTGGAATAAATAGCTGGGAAAGAGGCTGGAGAGCCTGTAGTACAGATCCCTCGATTTTTTAATTGTCCCTTCGAACCGTACGTAGCATCTCCCCCAAATCCTTGAAAACTATCACTGATATGATTGCTCCCCCAAACTGCACTTTAACAAGATAGATCTTCAATAGCCCCAACTACCGAGAATAACCAAGATAACATCCAGGTTTGATATACGGGCTATGACTTTAACCCGTTTTTACATACCCCCGCTAAATAATGTAGATAAGAATCGAATTACTTTCTTATAAAAGCTGGGATTTAACTAATTTTATTATAAAAGTTAAGATAAATTGGGTTATTATAAAAACTGAGATTAGCTAACCTCGTTATAAATGCCGAGGTAATCTCTTTTCTATCAAACTTAGGATAGCTTACTTTACTAAAAAGAATTAAGAATAATAAATTTATTAAGGTCGGAATTATTAAAGTCGAGATCATTAAAGTCGAGATCATTAAAGTTGAGATTATTAAAGTTGAGATTATTAAAGTTGAGATTATTAAAGTTGAGATCAATCTTTTTTCATGAAAACATTGAATTCTTGGTTGTTTTCTGATGCTTATTCCTTTTAGAAAGGAAAACAGACCTGATTTCACGATTTTTTGATATAATCTTCATAAACTATACAAATTTTCTTAACGATCTCATTCCAGTTATATTTCTCAGCCTTCCTGAATGCAGCTTCTGACATCTTACCGTAGTCCGAATTTTTCTGAATTATTTTTTGTACAGCCTTTGCAATTTCTTTATCTTCAGGTTCTGTAACAAGTCCGTCCACTCCATTTTCAACCAGCCCCTGCGCAGCATTATACTTTGCTCTTATTGTCACTACAGGGACTTCGCACGCAAAAGCCTCGACAACAACCATTCCGAACCCTTCGCGGCTTGAAGGTAGCACAAGTACCTTTGAAGCCTTGATTTTCCCTATTAGTGCTCCATACTCCTGAAAGCCTGCAAACTCTATATTTCCGTAAACTCCGGCTTTCTTTGCAAGCTCCACCAGTGCTGTCTGCTCAGGCCCGTCTCCTACAATACAGCACCTGATGTCCGGAAAACCGGTTTTAAGAAGGGCTACAGCTTTAATCAGCAGGTCAACATTTTTTTCCCTTATAAGCCTGCCTGCAAAAATGACATCATATACTTTGTTTTCAAGACTTGAAGGGATTTTTCCCCCGTCAGGCTCAATTCCAGAAATCCTGTAAAGGTCGATCCCGTTAGGGATAACCGTAATCCTTTCTCCAGTAACCCCGAGTGCCTCAAGCCGGTCCTTTGTCCAGCTCGAAACCGCGATGTTATTTCCCGATAACTTTGAGACCGTTCTTTCTACCAGCTTTCCGAAAAGCCCTGCTTTTCCTAAATACTCGTACCAGTAGTCATCCCAAACCTCATGCCAGGTAAACACTGACCGGGTTTTTTTGAGAATTGAAACCGCTTTTACGGTAAAACACGAGAAATAGGGAAAGACACTTACATCTATAAGGTCAAAGTTTTCTTTACCGAGCTCAGGGAACAGTCTCACAGCGAAGATTATTGCCTCGGAAATCGAGCGCCTGCCGTTTACATACAGCTTTTGAGCTTTGCAGACGCCGTGAAGGGTCATGCCTTCATACTCAAGGGTATCTTCGCCTTCCCACCACTTGATTCCGAAAATGTGTACTTCATGCCCGCTGGCCGAGAGCCGCTTTCCCAGCTCATGGATGCGCATTTCCGCGCCGCCTTTGACCCACGGATAGACAGCGTCGTACACGAAGGCGATTTTCATTACATCACTTACCAGTCTGTGTCCACTTCAAGGAGCATTACGCTCAGGACAATTGCCGAGAAAATCATCTGAAGGCCGATAAAGGCAAAGACCATTGAAATAGCTGCACTTTTTACCTCCGAGAGAGACCCGTACCCTGAGCTGATCCAGGTGTATACTACTTTTAGTCCGAGCAGGAGACCTGCACCCAGTATGAGTGAACCTGCAAGCAGCTCTTTTTCAAGGGAATGATAGTTCAGCCATTTTGCAGTACCGCCTTTATCTTTAGGATATACGCCGTGGACAAGGCCGTATGTTTTCATATAGCCACCGGTGGATAGTATCTGTCCCCCGAGGATCAGGAGCATGCAGCCTAAAATGAAGGAATGCAGTCTGCTTTCTGCCACGTTTCCGCTAAGGAGAAGAGAACCGGTTATCAGGGCTCCAAGGACAAAAACAACAGCTCCTGGCAGAAAGAGAAAAGGCAGAGGACGGTATAACATCATAAACCTCATATGCCGCCAGCCGTCCTGAAAAGAACGCAGTTTGGAGGGAGCCCGGCGTGAGTAATAGGTTATGGGGACTTCTTTAATTCTCAGCCCGCATTTTGCAGCTTCAATCACCATCTCGGATGCAAGTTCCATGCCGTGCGTTTTAAGATTCATTTTCTCAAGTGCTTCTTTTGTAAAAGCTCGCATTCCGCAGTGAGCGTCCGAAATCTTCGTCTTGAAAAGGAAATTCAGTACTGCTGTCAGGAAAGGATTGCCAATATACTGGTGCAGCCAGGGCATGGCTCCTTTTTTGATATTACCTTTAAGCCGCGTGCCCATTATAAAATCCGCCTCTCCTGCCATAAGGGGATCAAGGAACTTATCAAGCTCCAGCAGGTCGTAGGTATTGTCGGCGTCCGCAATAGCAATATAGTCACCTTTTGCTTCAGCCAACCCTTTAAGGTAAGCGTTTCCATACCCTTTTATCGGGCCTATTACCTTTGCACCCATTGATGCTGCAATTTCTGCGGTCCTGTCTGACGAGTTGTCAGCAACTATTATCTCCCCTTCTATACCATATTTTTTGAATATAGACTGAGCTTTCTCTATGCAAATTCGGATGGTTTCTTCTTCATTCATGGAAGGCATTACAATAGAAAGAGAGGGCATGTCCAGCCTATACAGCATATAGCCTAATAACTATTTTGATACGCATCATTTATCAGGAATCAGTGTTTCTGAAATTTATTTTTCAAATTATTTTTCAAACTGTTTTCCGGCAGGGCAAAGAAAACAAATCAGGGATAAAGAATAAGAACGAGGAAGTCAACTGTTGCTAATAAGCTATATAAGGCATCAGAAAACTATTTTTAAGAAGGGAATTGGGTTTTTTCTGCGGATTATCAACCCATTTCATATTTGTTTGGAACCGCTTTATATACATTTCAACTGGTTTTAACGGGGGACTTGAATGATTAAGGTAAACGTGATATTCCACAGTATTCATGGTCACATTTACAAAATGGCAGAAGCCGTAGCTGAAGGAGCAAGAGAAGTCGAAGGGACTGAAGTAGAAGTTTATCAGGTGCCTGAAACTCTACCTTACGAGGTTCTGGAGAAAATGGGGGCAGTCGAAACAAAGAATCTTTTTGCCCATATTCCTGTAGTTACCAGGAGCATGTATGAGGATGTGTTTGCAGGGGCAGATGCCCTTATTTTCGGGACGCCCACACGTTATGGAAATATGACTGCCCAGATGCGTACGGTTTTTGACGGGCTTGGAGGTTTATGGAGTAGAGATGCTCTTGTCGGAAAGGTAGGAAGCGTCTTCACTTCCAGTGGAACACAGCATGGGGGCCAGGAATCTACAATCCTCACAACGCATGTTACTCTTCTTCATCTCGGAATGATAATTGTCGGGCTTCCATATTCAGAAACCAGACAGAGGAGGATGGATGAAATTACAGGCGGCAGCCCATATGGGGCTTCAACAATTGCAGGACCGAATGACAGTCGCCAGCCTTCTGAAAATGAGCTTGCAATGGCTCGTTATCAGGGCAGATATGTAGCTCAAATTGCAAAAAGACTCGCTGGAAAATAAAAGAGCTGTTAAAAATAAAAAAGATTGGAAAACGTTTTCCCTTTGTAGGGGTGTTGTTCTCCGTATTTTTGATTTTTTCCTTACAGGTACTCAACCAAAGCCTGGGAAAGTCACACCTCTGGACTCTCGCTTACCCTGAGCTTTTGTCAGGCATGCCAGAGTACAGTAAATTGCCTTTTCCTCAGCCTTTTGGAGGACAAAGAATTCTTTCCCACAAACGGGGCATGCTTTTTTCACGTAAGACATTACAAACACGCATTCTCTGTATGTGAGTAGTTTTTTATATTCGTTTTATAAGACGTCTACTAGAATAACGCAATAAAATATATACTTTCTTATTTAATTTATATATATCCTTAATAAGAAATTAAAGTAATTTCACAGGTTTAATCTTATTTTGTTTAATAAAACATTATAGAGAGGAGTACCTTTTCACTTAACTATATTTAGACCGTAAAATTTTTGACATTGGTTTGTTTTTGGAGGCTTTTTTTGAGTAAGGTCTCTTTAACGCTAAAACCCAGTTCTCATCAGAGTTCTTTATACTAAACTATTTGAGGCAAAAAATTCAATTCTCGATGGGCCATATTCTAAAAAAGCTATTCAACCTGATAGAGTCATCATATTTTGAGACTCCGGGATGTGGAGCTAAGACACCTGGATTGACTATCATTTGCGGGTTACGAAAACTTAAAGGAAAGCAGGAGGTATCCGGGATTAGGCCACTAATTTTCGGAAACGGGAGAATGCTGATCTGCGAGGACGAAAAAGGGACAATAAGGGATATCTATTTCCCATATGTAGGGCTTGAGAACCACGGGAATTCGATAAAGGTTGGTATATGCGACCTTGATTCCCTTTATTGCAGTTGGCTTGAAAACTGGAAGATTAGGCAAAGGTATAAATCCGAATTTAAGGAGAATTTCTGCAAGCTTATTCTTGAAGCTTCAGGAGAGACGGGAGAGGGAGTAAGAGAAAAATCCGGCACTCAAAAGGGCGGTCAGGAAATTCCTGAGGTGTGCAGGGGAATTATCTCAAATATAGGGGAAACAGTTTTCGAAAATTCTGAAATAGGGCTCAAAATTACGGTCTGGGAAGCGGTCCACCCTTCGGTAAATATTTTTTACAGGACTTTTGAGGTCAGGAATATTTCAAATGCAATCAAGCATTTGCGGCTTTTCTCAAACCAGAATTACCGTATTCTTGAGACCAAAATTGGAGAAACTGCTGTAATTGATAAACACACACTTATCCATTACAAACGTGATCGCTATTTCCTGCATGCGAGTGACCCTGTTTTTGACCAGCACGCAGTTGGGACCGCAGAGTGGAAAGGGCTTGAAGGTACCTGGAGAGATATGGAAAGTGATGCCTCCCTGAGTGGAAATCCTGTAGCCCATGGTTCGGTAGATTCCACCCTTGGCTGGACCCTTCCCGAACTGAAGCCAGGAGACTCGACAAAGCTGCACTACTGGATAGTACTTGGAAAAAAGTACTGCAGCGTGCTTCAAATCCATAAAAGGGTAAAGGAAGCCGGAAGGAAAGCCCTTTTCCATCATAACTTCAACTTCTGGAATTCATTTATCGAGAGAGTATCGGTACTTCCGGAATCTTCTAAAATGCCTCAGTTACCGCAGAGAGTCTCAAACTGTTTTTACAGAAGCCTCCTGGCAGTTGTCGCCCACATGGATATCACGGGCTCCATAATCGCTTCCTGCGATTCCGATATAAAACAATTCGGTGCGGACGTTTACAGTTATTGCTGGCCAAGGGATGCGGCCTGGGTCTGTCTTGCGCTCGACAGGGCCCGGTATCACCACCTTACCACCGAAACCTTTGAGTTTTTCTCAAAAACCATAACCCCCAGAGGCAACTTTCTTCACAAGTACACGCCTGCCGGAGATTTCGGAAGCACATGGCATCCCGTGCCTATGATTCAGATCGATGAGACCGGACTTCCTCTTTATGCCCTTTATAACAACTGGAAGATTGCAAAAAGTGTCTGGACTACAGGCAGGTACTATAGAAGACTTGTGCTTCCCACGGCTAATTACCTTATAAAAGCTATTGACAGCGAAACAGACCTTCCAATTTCGAGTTTTGACCTGTGGGAAGAGCGAAAAGGTGTGCATACTTACAGCGCATGTACGGTCTATGCTGGTCTCAATGGAGCCTACGAGCTTTCCCGCTCTCTTGGAGACTATGAAAGTGCAAGTATCTGGAAGGAAGCTGCAGACCGCATCAGGAATTCAATTCTGGAGAAACTTTACGATGGCCGGCTCAGGCGCTTTCGTCGTTCGCTTGACGACCCGACTCTTGATTCTTCGGTCTTTGCGGTCTGGTACTTTGGAATTCTCCCTCCCGACGACCCAAGGGTTGTCCGGACAATGGAAGCTATCGAACGCGAACTTAAGCGTCCCTCAGGCGGAATTGCCAGGTATCTTCACGACACTTACTTCGGATATATGAATAGCTGGATTATCTGTACGCTGTGGTTGTCCCAGTGGCATTCCGCAGTCGGTAACTTGGACCGAGCTCTCGAACTCCTAGTCTGGTGCGCAGCTCACGCCCACCCCGCAGGCCTCCTCTCCGAACAAATCGACGACAGAGGCAGACCCCTTTCCGTCCTCCCCCTGGCCTGGTCCCATTCCGCCTACGTTCTCGCAGTCCTGGAATATCTCCAGGCCCTTGAGAAAAAAGAAGGCGGTTCCTGCGATTACCTGGAAAAATAAGTAAACTTAAACTTGAAAAGAGGACAAAACGAATGAAATATTTCTAAAACAGGCAGAATGTGGTTTAAAAGGTGTAATTAACCTGTGAGTATAATATAATTATCACGCCGGACTTTCCAACTCCAATTGATGCAATCCTTCCGGCATCAGTTATTACATACCCATTTTCTCCATCGGCTATGTAGCCCATTGCCTTTAGTTCTCGAAGGTGGTTGTAAGTCATCCCCTTGGAAATCCCGGCAGTTGCAGCTATCTACGGAACAGATGAAATTTCGTTCTTAATTTCTTCTAGTATCAATTTTTTTGTTTCCGAAAGATTGAAACTCAGCACCGGGAAATTGATCATAAGACTGTCTTCCTCAGTCACGTACACAATTCTCTGCACCATATCATTCCTTGAATACGCTCCGAAAAGTACCCCAAACGCCTGGGCTTCCGCCCGCCCGACACATTTACAATTACCTGGTTGCCCCTGGCATGTTCCTGTTCAATCAGTTCAACAACGTCTTTTGCCACGCGCACGGTGTCGTAAAGAACCGTATACTTTTTCTCAACTTCAACCAGGTTTTTAAAAGTCTTCTCAATTATTTCCTCAGACTTCACTTTCTTGTCGTCGCTCCCTCCTGAACGCGAATATTACTTCAACGCTGTTGATGGTACAATAACAATGAACGTAAACAGAACTGGCTATCCAAAAGTAGTAAATGTTAGCTGGTATACGATGAATCCATTACATTACCCTGTGTTCAATGAAGATGATGAATATCTCGGTGCAGTTCTCAGCCAACGTGGTTTCCTAAGCATGGAAAGGCCAGCAGAAGCTGTGAGAAAGTCAAAAGCAAAAATGGACAGATATCCAGGATGATTGACATGTATCAAGAGGATCATTCACACGCAGTGAAATAACTACTCATCCCTAAATATTCGCAAGCAAGATACACACAGACAAGGATTGAAACTCAATAGTAGAGAACGTAGAGGTATCCGGTGATCTGGGATATCTCTGGAGCAGTTATACTTTGACGACTATGTCAAGAGTTGATGGAAATCAAACTAAAGGCAAAGGTAGATCAGTATTCATTGTGAAGCGCCAGGATGACAATTTATGGAAGATCGCTCTCTTAATTGATAATAGTAGCCGAGAGTGATCACAGATTGAATATTTGCCTTAAAGAAAAACTTAAAATCGTTCTTTTATTAGCGTCAAGATCCACTAAAACTCCACTAAAACAAGGATTAAAACCCTCCCACTCAATCTACTGTTCCATAAAAAGTTCTCTGAAAAACTATCGAACTTTAAAACTTCTCTCAACAAACTTAATATACTGGTTACTCTTATTTTTATTCCGATTGACTTATTAATTTACTCCTGCGTTTTCAGGCAAAAATGGAAGGGAAGCTTAAGTCAGGTTTTTTTCTAATAATGCAAAAAATAGAGCTTTTACGAGCTTCAATAATAAAACGGATGGGAAAAATGATAGAAAATATTTGGATAATTATTCCGAATATAATAGCGTCGTACATGGTCATGGTCAATAAAGCGTTCTATGCCAACGTGATTTACTGCTTCGGTTATATTTTATTCATCTGGCATAACTATAATTCTGGTGACAACTCACAGATGATTTATTTTACAATTTTAGAAATAATGTCAATAGTTGGGGTTTTTCTATATCTATATACCACTAGAAAAGCGATTAGAATTAATGGCAAGAAGAACAGCAGTAATGGGTGAGTCAGGGCCAGGCAAGAGTACTGCAGCAGCCTATCTCTCATGCTCTGTAAACAAAAAGTAATTATACTGGTTATTTTGACGAGTTTGCAGAGGAAATAAAGATTAATGAGTAAGAGCCACTAAAGTGCAGATAAATCCAAACTTATTTGATTTATTCTAAACCGATAGTGGATAAAATGAGAAGCAGCTACCAGGGTTGCGGAAAGAAAATTTAAAGAAAACAATTTAATCAATTCTTTTTTGACAGTAACCACAAAAAATGGATTCTATAAGTTATCTTTTTGCGTTGGGTAAGCTCATCTTTAAGTTTCCCACAGACACTGATTTTTATAAAATCTCTATGCAAGTGAACTTACCTTAAACTGTTATCTTTGCCAGCTTGATGCTTAATTCGCGATCAAGATCCACTCAAAAAAGATTGAAATACGGTTTTTTTACTCGATTACAGGTTTCGCCAGAACTCGTGAGCAAGATCCGTTAAAAGTTTGATCACACCGCTTTCGGCTTTTGATCAAACTTCTTCTCGAAATACAGGTACCCTGTCTCTTCTTTTTGGAAAGTGAAGCCGTGCTTGAGGTACATGTCAATTGCTTTCGTGAGGGTTGAATCGGTTTTAAGGACTGCGCCTGAGCAGTTTTTCTCAGCAAAATCGAGAGCAGTCCTGAAGAGCTGTTTACCGTTGCCTTTGCTCCTGAAGGCTTTCTTAAGGTAAATACGCCGAATTTCGCACAGATTCCCATCAAGTTTTCGGACACCTGCCGTACCTACGACTTTGCCGTCAACGATTCCTACGAAAAATGCGCCTCCGCTCCCAAAGTAGTACTCGTTTATGTCATTGAGGTCGGCGTCCTTGAGCCTGTCGGGTTCAAAACCGTGCTCCTTTAAAACTTCAAGGACAACGTCACGGACTTCTTCCTTTCGGGAGTCGTCGTATATCCTGATTATCATTCTCTCACCTCGTAAGTCGGGCAAGTTCCTTTTTGTTCACCTGTCGGTTTTCAGGCTTTTTCTCAATGGTTCAGGGTTGAAATAGTTCTGGGAATTGAGATATTTTCCCGGGCTCTTGAGGAAGTCCAGAGAAAGGGTATAAAGTATCTCCGTGCCTGTGATCAGGATCGCTTCATCGATATCAAAGGTGCACGAGTGATTGATTTCCACGATCTTTTTTTCCGGATTCCGGGTACCCAGGGAAATGAAAATCCCTGGAACTTTTTGCAGATAGCTTGCGAAATCTTCGGCGGCAAAGGTTTTTTCGATCTCAGGGTAGATTGTGAGTTCCGGAAAACTCTTCTGCAGCTCGGTGTTTACAGCATCTGTAAACAAAGGGTCATTCACAAGGACAGGATATCCGTGCAGTATATCAAGCTCGTAGTCAGGAAGGCCGGAAAATTCTTCTCCGGGCTTTTGATGTCTTATTACTACTTCCTTCAGACATTCCTCTATTGTTCTGTCAATAATGTCTGTAGTCTCCCGGTCAAAGGTCCGGTAGCTTCCAAGAATTTCTACAGCATCAGGAATTCTATTGAACTGGGCTCCTCCTCGGATCCTTCCCACTCCAATAACATACCTGTCCGGTTCAAGCTGCTTTTCCAGAGCAGAATAAAGGCTGTTTATGAAATTCACTGACATTCGGACCGGATCAATGCATTTTTCAGGTAGTGAGATATGGCCCCCCTTTCCTTTAAGGATCACTTCAAACCGGTTGGTGCTTGCCATGAAAGGCCCGGGACGGAAACCCACGCTTCCTGATTCGTGATTGGTAAACACGTGCATACCTATGACCGCATCCACACCCTCAAGCCCTCCCTCTGCAATTACCCTTTCCGAGCCCCCGGGAGGGATTTCTTCTGCAGGCTGGAAGATAAGGCGGACTTCCCCTGGGAAATCCCTGTTTTCCTGAAATAACCTGGCAGCTCCGAGAAGCATTGCCATATGCCCGTCGTGTCCGCAGGCATGCATCACTCCTTCGTTTCTGGAGATGTAGTCGTTATTTCTTTCAGTTAATTCTTCCTGTACCTGCAATCCATCGGTATCGGACCGAAGGGCAATGCAGGGGCCGGGTAATATTCCCCGGATGACTGCAAGTACACCGGTATCTGCAATTTTCCTGGCTTCTATTCCCAGTTCTCCAAATATTTTCAGGATTCGCTTCTGGGTCTCATATTCTTCAAAACTTAGTTCGGGGTGTCTGTGAAACTCGCGCCTGAGCTGTATTATCCAGGTTTCAAGCGCTTCTGCATTCGGATTCTCTCTCAAAAGCATTACCTCGGATGTTCTGCACTCGCAGTCTATTCCGTTTACTGGTCTATTATTATTTCCTGTCCGTAATATCTACTATCCGTAACACTCACTGATTAGTAACACTTACTATCTGTAAAATCCATTGGTCTGTAATACTAAGTATTTTTATTTTAGGGCTTTCTATTTTAATATACTTTGCTTGTGTTTTATTTTTCAATTTTTAATTTTTTTCTAGTTTTAGTCATATTTGTATGATCTCTCTGAATGTTGCCTATTCGTTTCTTACCTTTTTTCTATTAAAGTTACACTCGTCGAAAGAAGAAATATACTCGTTTTTTAAAATGGTTTAACAGGTAGTGATTTCAAAATCATGTTACATAGTCTTTGGAATGAAATTGAACTCAAACACATAGCAGATCTTAGCTGATTGCGATTACTTCTATTGAGTAAACAAAAGATTGGCTGATATGAAGCAAAATATCTGATTTTAACGATGGCTTTGTAGAGTAGATTATTGAGAGTAATCAGATTCAAGCAATTTTTGAGAAAATGGTAAATAATATTACTAACTTGTGAAAATTTATCGTGGTTTGTAAGATTTATTTGCTTTTTAGTAATTATTTGTTTTTTTGAACCAGAATTTTACTCCAGAAATTCTGAAATATGGCGTTGCGGGAGATTTAAGTCCGCTTGTCTTCTCGTTCTTTAGTAAATTACCACTTTCCACGGTCGGTTTAGAATAACCAACTGCCCCAGTTTTACCAGCCGCAGCATTGACTGCTCCTGCTGTCACTGTTACTAAAAAAAGGACTACCAGTAGAATAGCTAGAACCTTCTTAATTTTGATTGATTCCATGTGTTAATCTCCAAATTTGATTACCAATAAATTTTGTAACTAGCAAGTGCCGAACCAACCATTACCGCATAAACCAACGCTGAAACCAATAGTAATTTGAGTTTTGTGCTCAGGAAAATTCACCTCATCTTTTTTGGGTTCTCAAATAAATTTAGAAAAGAAAGAAAAACCTCAAAATTAAATTTTCATTATCGATTTTTCGTTATCTTTTGACTACTACTACAGCAAGTGCCGGAGCAACCATTACAGCATATACCATTGCTGTAAACAGTAATGCTTTGATTTTTGTACTCATGTAAATTATCCTCCTGTTATCGATTGTCAATTCTCTGGCTTTTAATTCAATTTAATTTCTATCAATTTTATCTACAATTGATTTTCTGATAAGAAAATAACGGCAATGTTGTGAATTTGCTGTAAATCGAAGTCAAGTTTTTGTATGCTGTGGGAGAAATTGACCTTTTTACATTGATTTTTTGACTCAATAACTTCTTGAGATTTGTGGTTTTACAGAAAATTAGTCACACTGCCAAAATAATTCATAGACTATTAACTGATTTGTAGAAAACTTGGTTTTGAGATGAGCTCATACAGTATATTCTAAAAAGCTACTTGGATTATCTCTTTACACAATAGTCAATGTAAAGAAACATAAATGTGGCTCCAGCTATTGCATACATAGGCAATATTTTCCAGAAAGCTTTGAGTTCTCGACTAAGTTTCATTAAAGTTCACCTCCTACTTTTATTTATGAATGTTTAGAATTTAAAATTATTTATACGTTGAACAGTTAGTATATTAAGTGTCAAATGAATAACGAGAGACATTAAATTAGAAGTTAAATTAAAATGTTGATTAATAAGAAAACAAAAGAAACTCTGAGATTAAGAAGTCTTACTACCTTTTTCATGCATTTTTTACGTTTAATAGGATTTTAGATAAAAAACAAGATGTACTTTTTTTTGGGAAAATTATTTGGTCGTGTCCCTGAATTATAGATCAATTCTGAAAAAGCGAGTGAATCCCACCCATTTGATGAATATATTCGGAGATTCTCTCGCTTTCGGTTTTCAATGATTCAAACCCACGACCAATTATTTATTACCTTAATTAATGAAAAAGGGGAAAATAATCCTCAGTTTGGTAATGAATCTGTGAGAACCCTAATAGTATTACAAGATCTTCTATTTTTCATACGAATTGTGTTTTTAAGTTAATACAATCTTCTAGGTGAAGCTTTCAGGATTTTAGCCTATTATTTTGATTGGTACATTTTCACTGTAATATTTTGACGAGTTTTAAAAATTAATAACTATTTTTTAGAAAAGGAATTTAAAGGAATGGCAGTGTCGTGAATTTTCTGTAAATTTGAAGTCAATTTTTTGTGCACTGTGTGTAATTTTGTTCTTCCGATATGGAATTTTCTACCTTGCAACTTCTTGAGATTTGTGATTTTACAGAAAAATCGGCACACTGCCAAAGGAAATTTTTGCTTGTAATGTGCAAGATCTAAAAAAAGAAGAAATTCCTTAAAGAAAGTGTTTTTAAAATTTTCTTGTTTTTATAGGCAGATAGTTTCGCCAAGGAAATTCAGTAGACCTGATAAGTCTATCTCTATCAGAGGATCTACTGTAGAATAAAACGCGGCAGCTGATCCGGTAGTTAAAATAATAAACACCAGAAAGATCAACAAAATAACCGACGATTTGTAAAACGCTTTCATTTATCGTTCCTCCTAAAATCTTTTTCTCATTACATTTTACAGGGTTTTATAGATTTTAAACGTTAATATGTAAAAATGTATTGTACTGAGTTGGCTAGACCTTCCGAGGAAAAACAGGCTTATTCTAAGGCTCTCTATTCACTTTTTACGGAAGGGTATACTACAAGTCTAGAAATATATTTGAAGCGTTTAGAACGGCTTATTATCCAAAGAATCTGCAACTCAGGTATTATTTCATTTTACTATGCAATTTGGTCCAGAATTAGAAACCTGATAGTTATATACATGAATGGTGCAATACATCCCTGCTATCTATAATATCATAAAAAGCCCGACCGTTAGGGTTTCTTAAAATTCGGGTACTCTTGGGTACTCTCATAATTTCCAGGGATGGTATAAATGCTAAAAACACGCCTGAGGGATTTCCTTGTCACGAAAGATAACTGGCTTTTTGCGGTTTCAGATTACTTCCGCAGTGATGGAATTCGGGCCACACTCCGTTACGTGCCCGATGAAAACGGGGATAGGGAGTTAAACGGGTTGCGATATAAAAAATACGACTTCGGTCCGGCTTTCGAATTCATGAGAAAGTACAGGCCTGAATGGGTACAGGACGTCCACGTAGTTCCGGAATCCGAGGTAAAGCAGGTGCTTCGCCCCTCTGACAAGATTCCCGAGCTTGTAAGCTCTGACAGTCGCGTAAGGGCGATCGTAAAGGCACTTGATCTGGCAGGCATTCCCAGGACAAGCATGGGAGTTACGGGCTCGATGCTCGCAGGCCTTCAGAACGAGAGCTCGGATATTGACTTTGTTGTATACGGTCCTGTATGGTTCAGGGCAAGGGATGCCGTAAATGCTGCAAAACAGCAGGAAGGCCCAATTGAAGAAATTGACGAGGAAATGTGGCAGAGAATCTACAGGAAGAGAATTCCTGAAATTTCATTTGACGAATTCATGCTGCACGAATCCAGAAAAGGCAACCGGGGCATGGTTGAGGGCACTTATTTTGACCTTCTTTTCGTAAGGGAATGGGACCAGATAAAAGAGCCTCTCCTGCGCGGAAAGGATACCATCAAAATGAAAATCGAAGCCAGGGTCAAGAATGCCGACTTTGCCTTTGACAGCCCTGCTTACTACAAGGTCGAACACGATGAAATCGACCACGTGCTCTCATATACCCATACCTATGCAGGCCAGGCCCTTCCCGGAGAGCTAATAGAAGCTTGCGGCATTGTCGAAGAAGTCGGAGACCTCAAGCGGCTTGTCGTTGGCACTTCAAGAGAGCCAAAAGGAGAATGGATAAGGTCTCTTACCTGGCTTGAGCAGTGCGGATATGTCTGAAAAGGAGTCAAAAGCAGATTAGAGAATTCAGGCTTCTGCCCTGGCAGTCAGGGCAGAAAGAAAAAACTGAAGGAGAAGTGAGATCCGGAAAATAAGGCTTCGACCGAAAATTCCGATAGCCCTATCTTCTGGTCCAGTAATCTCCACTCCTGTTATCTTTTTTTCTTCAGTACACCATACAAAACCAGTAGTTCAGCTGCCGTAAAGGCCGCTTCAAGGCCTGGAGCACTTCTTTTCTCTTCTCTTTCGATATCCAAAGCAGGGGTCCCCTGCTTTTCCTCATCAGAGATTTTTTTCTCATCAGAAGTTTTTTCCTCGCTCACGGTCTGGTTTTCTCCTGTTCTGGACGGAGAAATCTCAATAGGCTGAGTTTTCTTTTCGATACCTGAGATTGCAAAGGGAGAGAAGCCCGGGGTTTCTGCGGTAAAGTAAAAGTAAGTTTCATCTTCCCCATTATGGGTTGTTGACAGCGGACTCCACGAATTCTGACTGTACCGGTAAAGGATTACGGTATTTTCGTCGATTTCTTTTTCGGTAAACCAGGCCCTGCTCACTCTGAAATTTATCCTGGCATTTTCAAGATTCTCAGTACTTGAAAAGCCGCTGTTCCCGACCCAGATATTTACATTCCTGTAGATCATTCCGGGTGCAGGCTCTTTAACGATTGAAGATGTGTTTTTTAGCATCTCCACAATAGCGGTTGTTTTTCCAAAGCTCTTTTTCGGATCGAACTCCACAGTGACGATATCATTTGTTGCGCCTTTAAAAGTAAAACATGTATGAGTTCCTTTGAAAACCTGCTCATTCGAAATCTCCTTTAGCTCGATATTCCTGGTTGATTCCGGAGAGCCTGCGCTTCCCCCGCCTCCACTTCCTCCACTTCCCCCTCCACTTCCTTCGCTTACTCCACTTTCACCGTTTTCTTCACCTTCTCCGCTTTCTCCATTTTCCTCGTTTATTCCTGAGATGGAAGGCCTTTCTGTCACGGTTATATAATCGGCTTTTGTTCTGGTATTATTTCCATAAGTACGGTTAGTTGCCTTTAAAATAACAGTATAGGTGCCAGGATTTTCATACGTGTAAACCGGGTTTTTTTCTTTTGAGTCAATGCTACCGTTTCCGTCAAAGTCCCATTCCCAGGAATCAGGATTGGATGAGGATAAATCTATGAACTGGACAGTCAACGGTGCAGCGCCCAGAAAGGGATTTGCAGAAAAATCAATTTCATGCGACGGGTAAACAACCATAATTTCTGAAACTCCTTCCACAGGGGCAGCAGGAACAGAATAAGCAGAAATCCTGCCAGAAAATGTAAAATTTCCAGGCTCGGAATCTGAAGGCACGGTCACATTATACGTCACTGTCTTTTCTTCGCCTGCTGAAAGTTTCTCAACCCAGATCCATTCCAGAGTGGATGCCTTGAATGCTCTGATATCCTGAAACTCAACCCCATTATCTTCCGACTGGGTTACCTGCCACCCGCCAGGAAGATTTTCATCGAGCGTCAGGGCTTCAACCTCATAGTCTGCTTTTATATGTACTGTTATCGTAAAATTTTCGCCTGGATAAACAATCCTGTTAGAGATCTCCCTGCCTGCCTGTATCCCGTCAGCTGAGACAGGAAGGATTGTCCAGACAAGCAGCAAAATAAGAACTAAACCTGAAATAAAGCTTGAAAGCTTTATCCGGCTTTTAGTCCTGAAGGCCTTGACGATATTCATAGAATGGGTCTCCAATTGTTTTCCAGAGTTGTTTCTGTCACCTGATCATTCTTCGGTTCATTTTGTTATTGTTTTCTTTTCCAGTTCGTTTTCTGTCATCCAATTGTTTGCCAGCTCACTTTATGTTATTTAATTTGCTTTCCAGTTCCCTTCTTGCTGTTTTACTTATTTTCAGGTTTTTTGAAAACTAACTAAAATTAATAATTATGTATTGGTGTATATTATTATAACTGTTTTCTGTCCTTTTATCGGATTATCAAGTATAAAATTGTCTATGCATGCTAACTTCAAGAAATAGTGCAGTACAGGAAGCCAGATATGGAACCTTCAGGAAACCTTATTGTCAGTTGCATAGGAAAACAGGATAGATAACTTCAACCGGATTTGCAGCTAAAGCCAAATATAAATAATACAGTCACCTATTTTTCTTTTATGAAAAGAAAGAAGAGTTATCTCTGGTTTATTCTGGCGTCAAGCTTGATTTTAACCGCATCTGCGGTTTTCGTGTGTCCTGATTTTGCCTTACACTCTGATTTTTCGGGAAATACCGCCAGGGCAGATAGGTCTGAAACTGCAATTAACGGGATTAAATCAAGTTCGAGCATTGTTGCAGAAGTACAGTATTCGAATCCTCTTGAAATTCTTACTGCCGATGCCGCAGCAACGGACTCGGGTACTGAAGTTACAGTTTATAACAATAATCTTGCCCTTGTAAAGGAAAGGAGAGAGCTTGAGCTCGATTCCGGAGTCAACAGGGTTGAATATACGGATGTCGCTGCCCTTATTGACCCGACATCAGTAATGTTTGAAGACACAAAGAATAAGAACACTGCCGTACTGGAGCAAAACTACGAGTACGATCTCGTAAGCGGTCAGAAGCTTCTTGAGAAATTCCTGAACAAGGAAATTACCGTAACTGAGAAAGAAGGAGGCACATACACAGGCACCCTGTTGAGTCACGACGGCGGGGCAGTACTCAGGTTGAGTGATGGCAAAGTCGTGACGGTTTCGGATGTCTCAAAAGTCGAGTTCCCGGATTCGGCAGACCTGCTTACAAAACCCACCCTGATCTGGCAGGTTTATTCGCCTGCAGCAGGCAAGCGCGATGTCCTTACTTCCTATCTTACGGGAGGCATGAGCTGGAAGGCCGATTATATCGTAAAAGCAAGTGCAGATGATAAGAAGGCTGATATCCAGGGCTGGGTCAGTGTCAATAACGCTGCAGGAACGACCTATGAGGATGCGAGGCTGAAACTGGTCGCAGGGGAAGTTCATCGTGTGGTCACGCCCACCTCACCTCAATACGCAGATGAAGCCGTAACAGAAGCAGAAGCGGGATACTCAGGGGCAAAAGACAGCTTTGCTGAGGAATCCCTCTTTGAATATCACCTCTATACCCTTGAAAGGCCGGCCACCTTGAAAAACAACCAGGTAAAGCAGCTTTCCCTGCTTTCTGCCGAATCCGTGCCTGTAGAAAAGGAACTCGTCTTTGATGTTTCAAAAAGCAGTAACGTCCAGGTTGCCCTGAACCTGACCAATTCAAAGGAAAAGGGCCTTGGAATGCCTCTTCCTGCCGGGACCCTGAGAGTCTATAAAGCCGATTCCCAGGGCCAGCTCCAGTTCCTCGGGGAAGACCGGATAGAGCATACCCCAAAGGACGAAGAGGTAAAGGTCATTATCGGGAACGCCTTTGATGTGACAGGCACAAGGACCCAGACCAGCTACGACAGGCTGAATGTGTACGTCTGGAAAGAAAGCTACGAGACTGAAATCAAAAACCACAAATCCTTACCTCAGAAAGTAAAAATTGTAGAACACTTCTACGGTGACTGGAAAATCACAACTACCTCTGATCCCTACGAGAAAAAAGACGCCTTTACCGCCGAATGGGAAATAACCGTGCCTGCAGACGGTTCAAAGAAAGTTTCCTACAGTGTAGAGCGCACCTATTAAAGTAAAAAAGTAGTAAGCTGTAAAATCAGGGTTTTACAACCTCGGAGGCCTACAGAAGACGCAATTAGGAATCTATAGCCCCTGAAAAACGAAAAAAAACAGAAAAACGGTAATTTCGTAATTTTTTTTGCTTAATTCGTTTGAACGCAACCGTTGCACCGAAACCGTTGCGCCGGTTTATCACGCCGTTTAGCCGTTTCATATTTCTAAGCGTTTTCGCTCAAGCCTTTTTGAAAAAGGCTTGCGTTGCGCCGGTTTATCACGCCGTTTAGCCGTTTCATATTTCCAAGCGTTTTCGCTCAAGCCTTTTTGAAAAAGGCTTGCGTTGCGCCGGTTTATCAC
>CAYSZA010000005.1:0-27599 GCA_964435275.1 uncultured Methanosarcinales archaeon
GCATTGAATTTCTTCTCAGGATCAGCTTGGCAGAAAGCTTATAAGGTCTCTATTCGTCTTTCCATAAGTTTTAACTATATTTCTCAAGAAACTTTTTTGGCGGTTAAAAATCTCTTTGAAACTTATTTTTCGGACACAATCTTTTGGAAAAGGGTCTCTAAGCTCCCAAAGTTCTGAATCTCTCTTTTAGTTTCTTTAATTAATAAGACCTCTCCGGGAAAAGCATTTATCTGTCTTTACCTATAACCTCAATATAATTCAAGATACCCTGTTCAAATTTAAATGCGGATCTCCGGATAAGTTCTTTGAGAGCAGCATCTTGGATCACGTGTCGGGCAGTTTGCAACACACCCGAAAAAATAATAGAAAGAATTATAATCTGTGAATACACTCTAAATTTGTGCCTGCACTCTGGACTTATATAATCCATTGTCCGGAATTCTGTGTCCGGAAATAATTTAAATTTTCAGTTATTTAGGTTATATCTCAAGTTGGGTAGAAGAAAATTAAACAGGATAGGATATAAATGGTTAAAGCAAAAATCGCAGTAAACGGTTATGGAACCATAGGAAAGAGAGTTGCAGATGCCGTACGGGCTCAAGACGATATGGAAGTTATCGGAATTTCCAAAACAAAGCCGAACTATGAAGCTGCCGTAGCTCACCAGCTGGGGTACGATATATATGCCCCGGCTGCAAATCTCGGAGCTTTTGAGAAAGCAGGAATGCCTGCAGCTGGAACAATCGAGGAAATGGTAGAAAAGGCTGATCTTGTTGTGGACTGCACGCCTGGAGGAGTCGGGGAAGAAAATAAGCCTGTGTATGAGAAAGCCGGTGTAAAGGCAATCTGGCAGGGTGGCGAGAGTCATTCGCTTGCAGGTTTTTCATTTAATGCCGTTTGCAATTACGATCAGGCTGTGGGTCGTGACCTTGTAAGGGTTGTCTCATGTAATACTACAGCACTTTGCCGGGCGATTTACCCGATAGACAGGGAACTTGGGATAAAGAAGGTCAGGGTAGTTCTCGCAAGGCGGGCAACAGATCCTAATGACGTTAAGAAAGGGCCAATTAACGCAATTGTACCTGATCCTATCAAGCTTCCGTCCCATCATGGGCCTGATGTAAAAAGCGTGCTTCCGCATATTAATATTACAAGTGCAGCCCTGAAGATCCCTACAACCCTGATGCATGTACATACTGTAAATATGGAAGTCAATGCCGATTGTACTGCAGAGGATATAAGGAACATCCTTGATGCTCAGCCGAGAATTTTTTTCGTAGGACAGGGCATGTCGTCAACAGCAGAAATCATGGAATTTGCACGGGACATAGGACGCCCAAGGAATGATATGTGGGAGAACTGTATCTGGCCTGAATCCATAACCATGAACGAAAAGGAACTTTATTTCTTCCAGGCTGTGCATCAGGAATCGATTGTAGTTCCGGAAAACGTGGACGCCATAAGGGCCATGATGGAACTGGAAAGCGATGGTGCAAAGTCAATTGAAAAGACAAATAAAGCCATAGGGCTATAAGTATACATAGGATCAAGCTTCAGGGTTCTGGGAATTTATTTAAATGCCTGGAGTCCTGCTCTTAAGTTTAGTGCTTTATATCCGGGAGATCCCTGAGTGCTTTATCCCTGAAAATTCTCGGATGTTAATCTCCGAAAATTGGTATTCTGGACCCGCATCTTTTCAGTAATACCAAAGTGCAGAAATTCTGATTTAATTTAGAAGAGATAGTCCGAATATGAATCCAGTAGATTCAGGTTTTTTAAAACTATGTCGGGAAGCATTTAAAGCTACGTCCGACTCCATTGCAGATCTTAAGGGTACGGATGCTGCAAGTAGCTTTGTTTGTATGGGAGCTGACGGAACCCCGACTTCCAGAATTGATATTGCGGCAGAGGATGCTATTGTCGAGGTTCTCAAAAATGATGGCAGGTCTATGCGAATTATAAGTGAGGAGCTTGGTGAACTTATTCTGGGAGACTCCCCGGAATTTTCTATCGTTCTGGACCCGCTTGACGGAACATATAATTCTTCCGTAGGAATTCCTTTTTACAGCCTCTCACTTGCAGTTTCTTCTTATGACCTTTCAGATGTGAAATTCGGGTACGTGAGTAACCTTGCGCTATGCGAAGAGTATTACGCTGATGCCGGAAAGGGAGCTTACCTTAACGGAAAGAAAATCAAAACTTCCCTTAACTCGGAGCTGAAGGAGCTGTGTGTCAGTGTATATGGCTATCGGCAAAATGTGGCAAGAACCCGTAAAATCTACAGCAGCGTCCGAAGGGTCAGGTTACTCGGGAGTGTGGCGCTCGAACTGTGCTATGTAGCCTCAGGCCGACTTGACGCTTTTGTGGACGTCCGGAGGGCTCTGCGTGTAACTGATGTGGCAGCAGGACAACTTATTCTTGCGGAAGCAGGCGGGTTTGTTACCGATGGGTATGGAAATCCCCTCAGGCTTCCTGATAATGTTACCGCCAGAGTGGAAATGGTTGCATCCAATGGACTTGTGCACGAAAAACTTTTAAAACTGCTCTCGGGAGGATAAGTTGGCGATAAAGAAAATAGGAATCTCTTCACGCTGTGATAGGCCTGAAGTAATTGAAATGGTCCGGGAAATTCTTGCCCGTTTCAGCTCGAAGGTTAAAATCTTTGTTGCCACTCCCACAGCTGAAGTGCTTGGAATAGAAGGGATTCCGGTTGAGAGAATGAGGGAAGAAGGAGTGGAGCTTATTATCAGTGTGGGAGGTGACGGCACAGTCCTCAGGAATATTGCCAAAATGAAAGATCCTCTTCCTATACTGGGAATTAACATGGGCACGCTTGGCTTTCTTGTAGATGTTGAGCCCGAAGACGCCCTTGAAACCATAGAAGAAGTGCTTTACGGCTTTTCATATCTCGAAAGAATGCGGGTCGATGTGTTCCTTAATGGGGAAATGCTTGAAACTGCAACAAACGAGATTGCAATAATGTCTGCAAAACCCGCGAAGATAATCCAGTTTGAGGTTTATGTAGGGGATTGCCTACTTGACTCGATGCGTGCGGACGGTGTGGTTTTTGCAACCCCTACAGGCTCCACCGCCTATGCAATGAGCGCAGGCGGTCCTATTATCAGCCCCAGGGTAAATGCGATAGTAGTTGTTCCTGTCGCCCCTTTTAAACTCTCCTCAAGGCCCTGGGTTATCCCATCGGACAGCGAGATCACGATAAAGTTGTCGGCTCCAAAAAAAGAAGCTGTCATTGCAATTGACGGGCAGAAGTCTTACAGGATCAGGCCTGATGATATTGTCAAACTCAAAAAATCCAAATTTCCGGCCCGTTTTGTGAAGATTTCGGACACCTGTTTTTATGAAAGGGTTCAGAGAAAACTTACCTGAGAAAAGTCCTTGTTTTATTACTGGCAGAAGCCTTTACTTATCGACGGAAAAGGCCTTTGTTTTTATCTGAGAAAAGTCTTTATTTAAAGTTTAAGTTTCTCTGTTAACTTTACCCTTTTTCTCTATCTGGAAACTGTTGGATCTTTCCATGCAATAATTTAGCTGAAAATCTCTTGATAGAGGTTAAATTGTCGATTTTAGGTTTATTCTTATAGTTTTTCGAGAAGCCGTTGCCGGAAATTCGTTTCCTCCAAGGAAAACATTTATACATGTGCAGGTAAAGCTATGCTTAATTTTGACGGGATACAAGATTTTCTGACTTTTAGGGGCGTTTGAACCCTGTACTCCTTATTCAAGCCTTTGAGTTAGTATTTGGCTATACTACCGATATATCATTAAAAATAATCAAAAATACCGCACAATAACGAGAAACTAAAGGGAAGCAGTAACCATGTTAGAGAGTGAGCAGTATTCCAGAAATAGTCTTATGGACTTTATTCAATACCGTCCCCTGGATATCGAGATCTGTGACGTTACTCTCCGTGATGGGGAACAGACTCCAGGCGTTGCATTTACAAAAGAACAGAAGCTGGCAATTGCCAGTGAGCTTGATTCCATGGGTATTGAGGTTATAGAAGCTGGATTTCCTGTGGTTTCAGAAAACGAAAAGGAAATTGTAAAGGAGATTGCAAATCAGGGTTTTAAGTCAAGAATCTGCTGCCTTTCACGTGCGGTAAAAGGGGACGTGGACGCTGCCCTTGAATGTGATGTAGATATCGTGAGCATTTTCATTGCTATGTCCGATCTGCATCTCAAATACAAATATCACAGAAGTTTTGAGGAAATGCTTCACTGCGCCAAAGAAGCCATTGAGTACGCAACTGACCACGGGCTGAAGGTACGTTTCGCAGCTGAAGATTCAAGCCGGACACCAATTGACCGTCTCAAGCAGGCTTTTAAAGAAGTCGAAACCGAGTATAAGGTACAGTATGTAAGTCTTGCGGATACGATTGGTATCCTGAACCCGACCACAACCCACTATCTTGTTAGCGAAATTTTCAAAGAAGTTAATACCTCGATCTGCATTCACTGCCACGACGACCTTGGAATGGCGACTGCAAATACCCTTGCAGCTGCCGAAGCCGGGGCAAAGCAGCTCCATACAACCGTTAATGCGATCGGAGAGAGGGCAGGAAACGCTTCCCTTGAGGAAGTACTGGTTGCTCTCAGAGTACAGTATGGAATCGACCGCTATGATACCACAAAGCTGACCTCCCTTTCCAGAATGGTCTCGGAGTATTCAGGCATTACGCCCTCGGTAAACAAAGCCGTTGTAGGACAGAACGCCTTTACCCACGAATCCGGAATCCACGTTGCTGCAATCCTGGAAGAGCCGCGCACCTATGAACTCTTCCTCCCTGAAATGGTTGGCGGAAAGCGCAACCTGGTTGTCGGAAAGCATACCGGTAAAAAAGCCTTAAAAGGCATTATTAACAGCATAGGTCTCTGCCTTGAGCGGGAGGAACTCTGCGCCCTGATCGAGAAAGTCAAGGTCTGCACTGAAGAAAAACATAAAAGTATCTCACGAGAGCAGCTTGAAAGGCTGGTCACCCAGGTCAGGCAGGAACAAAAATCAACAGAAAAGGGAGAGGAGAAGTTTTCTATTTGAAAACTTCTTACCTGTTTAAAAACCTTTTACGCTTTTTTACTTACTTTTTAATTCAATTCCCCACTTTTTTACTTCCGCACGTTAGTTCCTATCTCTTTCTCACTTTTTTATTTCCCCCGCCCCTTAAAAATTAAAAAATATAAGTGGAGGCCCACTCCGGCCTTTGTGGCGGGTTTGCCTCAAGCATTTCTCTCCATTTTTCATCGGTCAGGCGGTCGGACATGGGCTGTTTAAACTCGTAATAACTCATAACGGGCCCGGCTCCCATAAGGATCCTGCCGTCCGGAAGCTTATAGGCGACCACCATCATGTCAACATGCCCGACTCCTTCTTCAAGTACTGTTTCCGTATTTCCGTCGGTATGAACATCTGCCACGACTGTGGTTTTCCTGGCTTTCTCATCAACATCCTCTATGGTGCCTTCAAGCTGCTCACCGAAAGTCCTGATGAACTCATAATCTTCGGCTGTCAGTTCTTCGTTTTCCAGTTCCTTTTCCGAGATTTCCTGAAGCCTGGAAAGGACATCTTCAAGGCTCGCAAGTCTTGCTTTTGAAACCGGGTCAAGTACGCCCATTCCGTCCAGGCCCTGGGTTGTCATTTTTGTCAAGGCAAGCAGGCGGGCGTAGAAATCAGGGACAGGCTCCACATAGCCTACTACAGGTTTTTCTTCAACAGGCATGGGCATTGCAGTTTCGACCACAGTGTAACTCTGCTTGGCATAAAGTATGGTATCGTGCCTGAGCTCGGTCCAGGAGGCCAGCGACGTACTCAGTTCTTTGTCCTGCCAGGCTTCAGTCTGCATAAAGGTCGGATAACCTGTTCCGTAGTCTTTCAGCAGGGGCTGGAGAGAGTAAAGCCATGACCAGTAAAGGTTCCTGTTCCAGTCAGCTGCGCTGAAGTTCGAGAACTCCGATTCCATTTTTCCATACTGAACACTGTAGTTCTCATAACTCGAATCGTTCAGTTCCTCGAGCCAGTAAACAGCCCTGTCCGAACCAAGAAGAGCCATAGCATCAAGCCCGCGAGGGAAGCCGCGAATAGGCCTTCCGGCTCCTGAAATTACAAGAGTAAACGGGGTTTCGTTTTCAGGGTATTCCCTCACATATTCTCCCGCGTAAGCTCCGACCAGGTTTGAGAATACATAGGAATCCGGAATAAAACGCTGCCCCATAAACCGGAAACCGGTGGTGTTCTCGAGGCATTCGTCCGCCTGTTCGGGGGTAAAAGGTGGCTCAATCACGCAGTTTCCTGTACCTCCATAAATTTGCGGCCCCGGATATTCTGCAAGCTTAGCTTTCAGTGCTTCAACCCTTGTTTCATTAAAGACCCTTTCTTCGCTGCCAAATACCGAACCCATAGCTTCCATATAATCATAGGGCCCAAGGTCATCGGAAAAGCCCACATAAAAAGCTGTAACCCCATAGATCCGGTTCCAGTTCTCAAGAAGTTTAGGCTCACTCTGGAGCCTCGAAGCGATCAGGCCTGCCTGGATAGTCTGGATGCGGGCATCTTTTGCAGGGTCTTCCGATTCAATCAAGTTCTCCTTCAGGAGCATGCTCATCCTGCCATGCCACATAAATGCCTTGAAATAATTTTGCAGTTTCTCGGACCGGGTATAGTGGCCTCGTGGCATATACTGGGAATAATCTTCCTTATACCTGAAAATCGGGGAAAGCCCAAAACCATCATGAGATTCAATCAGGGCAAGTTCGGCTTCAACCTCTTCTTTTACGAATTCAGGAATTTCAAATTTATATTGTTCCTCTGAACCTGCAGGGAAAAGGGATTCATTAACAAACCCATAGGGATCTTCTGTTCCCTGTACCTGCATGGGTTTCGGCTGAAGCAGGCTAAGGGCGACAGCAAAGTAGGCTGCATTCCTCCTTGCAGCTTCCTGTTCTTCCCCTGTGGCAGCATTATACTTCTCGATAGAGGCGTTCAACAGGGCGAGGTCGGTTCCCCAGAGAGTATCGTAAAACTCCTTCTCTTCAATCTGCCGAAGAGTCTCATCAAACTGGATATGATAGAGATGCAGCAGGGAGTCCGTGGTAATGAAAACAGGGACTTCCTGTTCTTTAAGGGTCGCATACATTGAAGTTATATCTTCTTCTCCGGGATTGTAAGGATTTTCAATTACTACAAACCCATTATTTTCCAGCATTTTAAGGGCTGATTCATTTAGGGGAATTTTACCGGAAAATTCTTCATAGTTCGAGATTCCTTCCCTGTGCAGGGGTAACTCATAAGAAGGCGCTTTTAACTCGATATCGAGAGCTTCAAGCCTGTAATTTCCTGCAATGGAGGAGTTCCCTGTCCCGGAGCCGGAAAGATTCACTTCTTCGGTTTCCAGACGGCTCTCTGGTGAGGTTTCACTGGTATTAACTTCTCCTTTCATCTCTATCGTCCCGTTCTCCCTGCTTAACCCGGAACTCTGCTCCAGGCATCCTGTTGTGAGGGGGGAAGCTAGAATAATTAGAAGAATTAAACAAGTTTCAACTGGCTTTGTTCGGTGCTTCATTGTTTCATCCCGATCGCTTTGGATTCTGTATTGAACCGGAACTAAAAAGTCAAAACTTCCAAAACTAAACTTCTTAAATAGTTATCTCAACAAAATATTTTAATTTATTCGGAGCTCTATATCTCCGATAGTTAACTGATTAGCAGGGCTCCGGGAATAAGAATTAAGATAAGATTGAGGCTAAATGATTAAAGTAAAAACAAGGAAACATCAGAACAGTTGAAACTATTCCATTTATGCTTTCTTTTATGCTGGTTTCATATAGTCGCATGTAATCTCAAGTTAAGATCAAGGATCCTTTATACTGGTTCCATATAGTTTCATGTAACCCCAAGTAAGATCAGGGATCTGGCTCGTAAAGAATCCAGGCTTAATTAGCCGGATATTTATATCTAGAAGAAAAAAGATGACCTTTTTCTTCCTCTCTGTTTTTTCTCTTCCCAATTACTCATTCGGACTTAGAGGATCTATCCTGAAAAGCAGAATCATGAATAGTGCAGTTACGGTCCCTGTCCCCCATAGAAGCGGGTCATTAGTCAGATTCAGAAGTGCACCCATTACCAGTAGTAAAGTTCCGATTATCAATAATAACTGAAATTTCATTTCCAATTTTTTCCCCCCTATTTCCCTTTTTGAGTAATTATCTCAAAAATCGGTTCAGATGTTAATCATATCCACCATTTTTTCCTACTTTTAATTGATTTTTCTTCATTATTTATTTTTTCACAGGAAGTAATCCTGCAAATTCCAGAAGTTTTAAAATCAGGAATTTTTAAAGTTTCAAGCTTTAGAATGATAAATTTTGGAGCCTAAAACGAAAGATTTTAATTTCCTATCTTGACGCAATGTGAAAATCAAACCAAAAAATTGAACTAAAAAACCTAGTGCTTCGTCAACAGCAAAATGTCGTATAAATTCGATTGCAACTACCAGGAATTAATAGATCTTGGAGAATTGACGCGACACTAGGAGAAAAACAAGAAAACAAAACTGGGCCTAAAGAGAAATAAATCTTTTTAAAGTGAAATAAAATTGGTTTAAAATAATCTTTGAATTAACTGAAATCCAGGTTAAAAGAAATAAAAGTTGCCGGGATAAGGTCTGAAGAATCAAATTAAAAAGAAGGCTCTGAATCAATATTTCCTGCATTGACCTTTTATGAATATCACAGAGACTCCGGGAAGCGCAAGTTTCATTCGGATTAACTCCGAAAGTTTGGAATTCGAGACCTGCTTTTCCATTTCATAACCTGCTTCTTTCTCATTCTCAGTTCCATCTATCACTCTTTCAGTTCTATCTATCATTTTTTCAGTTCTATCTACCACTTTTTCAGTTCCGCTTATCGCTTTCTCAATTCTATCTGGCGCTTCTTCTTCATTTGCATCGATATCGAAGACTGAAACATCAGGGGTTATAGCCGCAACAACTTTCCTGAGATCAGGCACTGCCTGCCCGCCGGTCATGGCTGCGACTTCGTTCTGGAGCACAAGCACAAGCACGTTGAAGTCCATAGTCGCGGCACTCAGAAGTCCGAGAATGCCTGAGTGGGCCAGGGCGAAATCCCCGATTACAGCTACGCCCTTTTCCTCAAAACCGCATGCAACCGAGACTGCCGACCCAAGGGCAAAGCTAACGTCTACTGCTGCAAGGGGCTCGGGAGCACTCCTGACGGAACAGCCCATATCGCCTGCAACCCTCACCTCAAGCTTGCTGAGCAGGCGGTAGAGGGGAAGATAGGGGCAATCATTACAAATTAAAGCCCGACTTCCTGATTTAAGGAAGACATCTCCTTCAGGTTTTAAAATCTCTTGTCCGATATGCTCAAGGGCAAATTCGAGATCTTCAGGCCGGACCTCCCCGTATGGGAGATGTCCTGTCTTTTTTCCATAAACATTGCCTGCCACCCGGATCTGCTCTTCTATAAAAGGTTCGGATTCTTCGGCAACGAGCACTCTCCGATTACTTTTTAGAAAAACCTTTATCTTTTTGAGGGGAAGCGGGTTTACAAGGCTGAGGGACAGGTGGGAGATCTCAGAGTACGGGATAGCATGAAGCTCTGTATGCTTTTTCAGTATCTCCTCAACGATCGAAGATGTGAAACCTGAGGAAATAATCCCTACCTGTTCGAGTCCTGAACCTGGTCCGTATCCTGTGTTTTCGGCTGTTCTTTCTCTTACCTCATTCAGGTCTGTGTTCTCGGCTTCCTCCTCCAGCAGGGGGTAAGCTTTTGAGTGAAAAAGCCGGTGTTTTTCCACCATCCGGTTTTTCCAGATTGCGCGGTCGAATTCAGGATGAGGAGTTGAAACCTCTGGAAAGCGTTTTATTTTCCCTCGGGTTTTTTCCAGGTCTGCAGTTACCCGCAGCATAACAGGCGTCCTGGTTTCTTCCGAAAGCTCATAAGCCCTTCTTAAAGCCCTGTATGCAGTATCGGGATTAAAAGGATCAAATACAGCTATCTCGGCTATACGGCCGTACCACCGGGAGTCCTGTTCATTCTGAGAGCCTTTTGCACCAGGGTCATCTCCTGCAATTATGACAAGGCCGGCTCCTATGGTATGTGTGACCGAGGTAATAAGAGGGTCTGAAAGCAGGTTCATCCCGACGTGTTTTACAAGAACAAGTGCCCTTCTGCCGGAAACCGACGCTCCGAGAGCGATTTCAAGGGCAACTTTCTCATTCGTAAGCCACCTGGCAGTATATTTCCGCATCAGTTCGGAAGCTGTTGCCTCAAAAGCCGAGTTTTTCACTTCTGGAGGCATTAAAAGCTCCTTTTCCCCGGATTTTCTCAAAAAAAGCTCCATAAGGGAGGTAACGGGATACCCTGGGACACCTGTTATGAGGCTGACGTCACTGTCAAGGGCTGCAAGGTAAAGGGCTTCAAACCCGGTATATTCTGGTGCTTCTCCATCTTCTTTCAAAGTGACCCCACGCTTCTGGAATTCAAAGGATGCCGAGTTCAGAACTTCGTACAACTCAGAACTCTTTCTAACTCAAAATATCTAATAACTTAAAATATTGTATGAATTAAGGTTCCATATAATTTAAAATTCCTTATAAGATCAAATCCATATAACTGAGATCCCGGTAACTTATGATTCCAACAACTTATGATTGCAATAATGTAAAATTGCAGTAATTTAAGCATGAAAGAACTTAAAATTCGATTTTGAGATTTCTATTTCGAGATTTTTGCTTTATTGATCCCCGCTTTCTTAAATCTCACTTTTAAGCTTTTCCATGGCAAGAGGCTTGATCTCTGTACCGGGAATTATGGACTCTTCAGGCCTTCCGAACCAGGGGAGGGAAGCAAGTGCACCTATTACCCCGTTGCCGTCAAGCAGGACTTCCACGCCGTTTTCTCTGGCGCACTGCAAAGCCTCGGATTTCGAGATCCTCTCAGTCCTTCCGCGGCTACTGTACTCGTATAACCTTTTTGCATAGAAATCTGAAAGGACAACCATTCCGGTTTGGGATGAAGCACTATATTTCTTAAGCGCCCTTTTGAAAGTATCTACCAGCCTTGATTTCGCTTTCTCATCCACACAGCCGAATTCAAGTACTGTAGACATGCAGTTCTGGGTCTTTTCCGGAACCGGGAAAAGCTGGACAAGAGCATGGGAAAGATAAACGGATTCCTGGCAGTCCAGTTCCTTTGCAATATTGTGAGTCAGGGTCCAGGTAGCTCCTATTTCTTTTGAGTCGGTATCATCTATACCTATCAGGACACGATCCCTGCGCGGGACTACAATTGTCCCCCTTGCACATTTCTCGCCCCCGCACTCGGAGATTTTGTAACGTAGAACCCCGTCTGCAAATGCCCTGCAGCGGGTTGCGCCTACGCCTCCTCCTCCTAACCCGGCATAGGTGATCTCTACCTCGTCTCCCTGCACGATTACGGATTCGATACCTGCGGCTGCAACGGAAGGTTTGAGTTCGAGCTTTGAAGATCCGGTTTTCATGAAATAACGGATCATGTTTCCGGTCGAACGGGCTTTCAGGACAAGGGGCGCTTTTGCATAATGGTAAAGTGACCAGGCGGCCCCGCTGTAACAGTTGGAGTGCTCAATTATCTCCGCATATTCATTTGCTGCGTCACAGATTGCATAAATGCCCTTATAGGGCACAGTATAAGGGTCATCCAGGCTTATTTCCTCAATATCTCGGTTGTCCAGTGCACAGGCGTTTATATGTTTTGTAATTCGGAAAACCTCCTTTTAAGAGGGATGAAAGTGAGAGAGCATGTTGCTTTGATTGAAAAGCCCATCTCTTACAAATATATATAAATATCGTAATTTCAGTAAGTTATGTACACGGATTAAATTTTATAAGTTGATTATATTGTACAAATAGGCTGAATACAAACTATCGATTATATATTTGACTATAATCCCTGAAAGTAAAGTTCGGCCCAATATTTGATCATATAAACCGACCTATGATACTAAAGTAATCACAGAAGTATGCATCATAAATTTGCCGGGCAGATATGACTTCTTAGAAGTTTCTGGCAGATATGGCTTCTTAAAAGTTTCTATCTGAAAATCCCTTTTGGTTTCTGATACTTTAATTTATTTCACAAAGCCCTCATCTTTGAGGCTCACATATCTGCCGTCCCCGATAATAATATGGTCAAGCACATCAATTCCAAGGAGTTTTCCTCCTTCTACCATTTTCTCGGTGACCATTATGTCTTCCCGGCTTGGGCTAGGGTCACCTGAAGGGTGATTATGGACCATAATTACCGAGGCTGAGGATTCCAGAAGGGCGGACTTGAAAACCTCACGCGGGTGAACAATGCTTGCATTCAGGCTGCCAATGGATACGACTTCTTCTTTCAGGATCTGGTTTTTTGTATCAAGACAAAGCGTTATAAATTTTTCTTTTTTCTGCTCGCGCATTTTTGGGTACATAAGAGCATACACATCCTTTGGGGAGCAGATTTTTCTTTTTGGTTCTTCCACAAACGTCTCAAGCCGGCGAGCAAGCTCGAAAACCGCAGCTATCTGGGCAGCCTTTGCCTTTCCAACGCCGTTCTCCTGCATGAGCCTTGAGACATTTGTAAGACTGAGCTGCTTTATGCTGTATTTCGAGAGTATCCGGCTGGACAGGCTGACAACATTTTCCTTATTTGACCCCGTCCTCAGGATAACTCCAAGCAGTTCCGCATTCGAAAGCGACTCCGGCCCATTTCGGATAAGCCTCTCCCTTGGACGTTCCTCTTCAGGAATATCATGAATCCTGACATTATTCGTTTCCATATATTTCCCCCATCTCCTGTCTTATCTCCTGTCTTTTTTATTCTCAGTTAATGAATAGCAAACTCACGCAGGAAAAATTCTGGATTTTCTGTATAAAGTCCAGGTTTTTAATCGATCAAACTATTTATAGATAATATCAAAGTTTCAATATTTGAATCTTCACAAAACGACCTATAAAATTAAAAAGAGAATAAAAAGTGCCGGCCCTTACTTATACCGGAAAGTGCATAACGCTCTTTGATGAAAGTCATTTCAGTTGTCGGGTATAAAAAATCGGGCAAGACCGCCCTTGTTTCAGCTCTAGTCCGGAATCTTTCCGGGTTCGGGACCGTAGGTACTGTAAAACATATGGGAGAGCAACGCCTCAATCCCGCAGAGACAGATACAGGCAGGCACTTCGATGCGGGTGCTGACACGGTAATAGGAATAACAGGCACGGCAGAAACAGGTACCGAACTTGTCAGCTTTTCCAGGGATTCCGACCTCGAGGATGCGCTTGACCTGCTCTGCGACCAGGGAATCGACTTTGCCGTGGTAGAAGGCTTTAAGGAAAGCAAGCTTCCAAAAATCGTGATTGGTGACCTTAAGGGGGTTTCCAACGTCATTTTCAGGATGCCGGCTGATATTGATATGCACGAGGAACTTACAGCCTCCCTCGTAGGAATGGCCCTCGCCCAATCTGACCGATACACCCTTGAAGCCCTTATAAAAAAAGCCAGGAAAAACCCTGCCATCCGAAAAGCAGGCGCAATCGGCACCTTTACCGGCATTGTCCGTGAACTAACCGGAAACGAGAGAACCTCAAAGCTCGAATTCGAAAAATACGAACCCGAAGCCTCAAAAGCCCTTGACCGCATCCGGGAAGAACTCAAACAAAAAGAAGGCATCCTTGAAGTCCTGATCCACCACAAAACAGGCGTCATCAAAGCCGGAGAAGACATAGTATACATCGTAATCGCAGCCGCCCACAGGACCGAGCTTTTCCCCGCCCTCAGCGAAGCCATAGAACGCCTGAAGGCCGAAGCCCCGATCTGGAAGAAAGAATTCACGGAAAAAGAGGAATTCTGGGTCCACTACAAGGAACAGGACAAGAAACACCCTTGAAACCTAAAGAACGAATTAAAAAGGCGCAGGCAACCCGAAAGGAAAATCGAAATAAAACTAAAGTGAAAACCTGAACCATAAAATCCCGGAAATGATCAAATGGGCGGAAAAACAGAACCGGACCGAGAACAAAGGAAACTGAGAAGCGCAGTCGTGCTGGCGGGCGGCAGGGGCAGGCGGATGGGCGTGGTCGAAAAGACCCTTCTCGAATTCGAAGGAAAAACAATCCTTGAGCGCCTGCTTGAAAGCCTTTTCCGGGTTGTGGACGAGGTTATTCTCTCGGTCCGGGACAGAACTCAGGAAGAAAAGTTCAGACCTTTGCTTGAAAAATTCCCTGCCTGCGAAATCCGTTTCTGTTTTGATACTCTGGAAGATGTCGGCCCCCTTGAAGGCATCCGTGCGGGGCTGCTCGAATCAAGAGGAGAATATTCTTTTGTCTGCGCGGGAGATATGCCCTTTGTAGATTCAAGGATTGTAGACCTGCTGTTTGAGAAAGCAAACGGACATGATGCTGCCCTGCCGAAATGGGAGAATGGAAATTTTGAGCCTCTACATGCAGTTTATTCGAGAAAACTGATTCCTGAGATTGAAAAAGCGTTTGAGAGAGGAAGACACTCAGTACTAACGCCGGTTTTTGAGATGAAGGATGTGGTGTTTGTTGAGGTTTCGGAAATTAGAGAGATTGATCCTGAGTTGAGGACTTTTGCTAATATTAACAGGATTGAAGATCTTGAATGTATGATCGAATCTGTGAGTAAAAGAGAGAGACTATAATAAATTTCAATTAACCTCTATTGATTGATTGATTGATTGATTGATTGATTGATTGATTTTTCACTTATATAACTGGAATAATCTCTTCTACCATTTTTAATATTTCTTAATTTTACTTCCCCGCATCCTCTATCTCAAACCTTACGTTCCTCTTCTTAAGCTCTCTTATAATCTCTTCCATAAACACCCCAGGCCCCGGTTCATGCCTGTGATGAAACTCTTTTACCTTGCCCGGCTCTCCGCCGACGGATGTGATTTCCACGCCGCAGGAGGGGCTTTTCGGGACGCCGAGGATTCTTATTTTTATGCCCCTGGCTGCAAGGTCTTCGAGCAGGTCTGCAAGGTGGGTAAAGATTTCTCGGCAAAAACGCCTGTAGGCGGGATGATCGAGCTGGTCTTTGGTGATCTCGCGGCGCCTCATGCCGAAAAACATGGCTTCGGGGCAGGGTAGCTGGATAACGTTCGCGCCTCTCGTATCGATAGGCTGGGCGGGTTTTAATCCTTTCACCCTCGCAAGGGGGTTGAGAAGGCAGTGGCCTATGACAATAACCTCTTCGCTATCGCCGTCAGCAGCGGGTTTTTCGGGAGCCTGAGAACACTCATAATTTTCCAGCTTCTTCATATTATCACCTGTATTCGCCTTTAATTAGTCCTTTATTTACCTTCTATATGTCTATTATTCGGCCTTTATACGCTTACCGTTTGCTTTCAATTCGATTCTGTTATTCGCCTGGTATTCCCTGTATATTTCTTTGTACGAAAATAAGAGATTTTATATTTATCTTCTGCATAATGTATGCGAAAATGGTATCTGTGAGCCTGCATACCGGCTATACTTTTGCGATCTGTCAGGTATGGTTGCAAAAGAGGTGCAGGAGCACTGCCTTAATATTGGAAGGTCACGGCACATGCATGAAGAGTTTGGAACAATACTTAACAGAGGATTCAAAAGCTGGGTTAGGAATTTGAACATCTGTATTCCGTTTATCCTTAATTTTCTTATTAACCTGATTCTCTATTTCCTTTTCTTTGGCTTGATGGGCATTTTACTCTTTACTTCAGGCACCGGAAGTGTTATCGATCCTGCTAGCCTTTCCAACGAGGAAATCTTTTCCATGATGTGGGAAGGACTTTCTGAGAATCTCGCACTGTCCGTGTTTCTGTTTATCGGGTTTTTCCTGTTTGCCATGTTCGTGCAGTCCTTTTTCACGGCAGGAGCGATAGGGATGGCAAAGAAAGCCTCTGAGACCGGGGATACCGTGCTTTCGGACATGCTGGTTTCGGGTTCGAAAAACATCTTCAGGCTTTTCCAGGCAGTCCTGCTGATTGCCCTGATCCTGCTTATAGGAGTAGTGTTTATAGTGCCCGGAGCCCTTGCAGTAGGAGACCTGAGTATGCTTCTTGAAAACCCGGAAGCTTCGGTAGATGGCGTGGCCGCGCTCGCTATAGGGGTCGTCCTCTGGGTAGCTTACATAATAGTTATCAATCTTGTACTTTCCCTGACCACATATGCCCTTGTAATCGATGAACTTGGGCCTCTTGAGGCTTTAAGTGCAGGGTTTGGTTTCTTTATGAATAATAAGCTGGACGTTTTCTTTATCTGGATAATCTCTATCGGGCTGGCTTTAATCAACAGTTTTGTAGGGGAATTTGCAGGCTCGGGAGGCATTCTCATTGCAGCAGTTACATCTCTGGTTCCAATTGCGGTTTTGCAGCCTTTAACGGCTGTCCTGTGGACCCGCCTCTACCTGGCCAGAAAAGGAAAAAAGCTCTACAACCCTTCAGAGCTGCTATCCGACCCGGATAGCTTTTGAATTACCAGTTTCTGAAAGGTTCTCAAAAGTTTTTACTTTCATTTTTATTTCTGTTCTAAGCCCGGCCGAGCAATTTGCAGGCCTGGCAGACATCTTCAGTGCAGGTTTCCCCGCAGATCCTGCATTTTTCGATTTTTGCAGGAGGCATTTCCTTTGCAAGAGCCCCTACAAGCTTGTCAAAACCCCTTAGCAGGGAATATTTGGTTCCCGGATGTTTTGCCTCAAAATCATTAAGAAGCTCTCTGATCTCCCCTCGCAGGGCTTCTCCTGCATATGGACATTCGCTGAAATCTACAGGCAGGGAGTTTACAAGGGCGTAGAGTGCCACTTCTTTTTCAGGAATATTCCTCAGGGGTTTTGCCCGCAAGACCAGGCCTTCAACTGCTGCAGGCGGGGCAAGCCTGACCATGCGCTCCATATCTCCCCTAAAGTGATTGAGAAGAATAGTCTGGGCTTCGTCGTCAAGGTTATGCCCTGTGACGAGTTTTGTTGCCCCGATTTCAAGCGCTGCCTTATTAAGGATATTTTTCCTGAGGACGCCGCAGTAGCTGCATGTGCCTTTTTCCCGGTTCATTGCTGCCAGCTCGTCCATGGTTACTCCATGCACATCTTTGAAAGACTTTATAATATGTCGTATCCCGAGCTTCTCAGTGAGGCTTTTTGCGAGTTCGAGGGAATGCGGACGGTACCCGTATATCCCTTCATCCACTGAAATTGCCACGATTTCGATGTCAGGCCTGTTCCCCAGGATTTTGTGCACTACATAGAGAGCAACCGCGCTGTCCTTACCCCCACTCAGGGCGACAGCTATTATCTCATTTTTGCGAACGCTGTACTCTTTCCGGATTGTCAGTTTGATTTTTCTCTCAACATCCTCCACAAAATGTTTCTTGCAAAGGTGCATTCCGGAATATTTCTGAAAAATGATAGCATCATTATTGCATTTTTTGCATTTGACTGTCATTTGAATCCTTTTTACCAATTTCCTGAAAATAATCTGAAAAATTGAGACGTGATAAAAAATATATAATTGTATTATTTTTAACTGTGAAATTATTTTTAAGTGTGCTGTGTCAGAGTTCTTTTAGGAAAGGGACCGCTCGTATATATGACTTTTTATGTGTCTTTACGGAAAAACAGTTTTCACGACCTCTTTGCTTATTTTATGTAGGTTTCCTGTAAATCTGCCGTAGATTTCCTATGAGTTCATTGTGGATTTTCTGCATATTTTCTGTACATTTTCTGCATATTTTCTGATTATTTCCTATTATTCTCAGTTTATTTTCTACTATTTTCCGTTTCTTCTGTCCATATTCCTTCAGGCTCTATAAACATAGTTCAGAATCTCTGTTTCCAGCGGTATTATCCTCTTCAGCCAATAAAACCTGTTATTATTCAAATACTTATATAATATTTGGGCAGAAAGGAGGCATGATATGACCCGGGAACAGCCTGAAAGGGGAAGTGACAAAAAACAAGACCAACCTCGAAGAGGAAGTGATGGAAAACGGAAGCAATCGAGGGAGCTTGAACAGGAACAGCCTCGCAGAGGAAGTGATGGGAAACAGGATAAGTCTGAAGAAGTTGAGCAAGAACAACCTGAAAGAGGAAGTGATGGAAAGTCAGAGCAATCGGAAGAAGCTGAAGAAGAACAGCCTGACAGAGGAAGTGACAAAAAGGAAGAACTGCCTGGAAGAGGAAGCGACAAAAGACAGGAACATCCAGGAAGAGGAAGTGGATAAGAAATAATGAGAAATAGATAGCAGTTAGAGAAGAAAGAATAGTAGTTAGCTAGAAAAAAGAATAGTAGTCGGATAGAAAAAAGATAGAAGAAAGATAAAGTGATAGCCATTAGATGGAAATCTCAAGAAAACCAGCAAGAAAAAGGGATTAGCTCTTAATGACAATGTAGCCCTGAGAAAGATAATCAGCGAGAAAGAAGGATTGCCGGATAAGGATATAGTTGTAACAGAATGTCGGCTAGAAGTGGGATTTAAGGCATGCTCGTAAGAAGCAGTAACATATTTTTATGGCACAACTGCAGTTATAAGAAAGAAGAGCTGTTATAAGAAGAGAGTTGAAGTGAGAGGTAAAAATAGTTTAGAGAGGGATTTGCCTCTCACTTCTCTTTTGCTTCTTATATTCTGGGAACCCGGAGTGAGGAATGGCGAACCTCATATTTCCGTTTCCTCTTTGAAACCTCTCCGAACTGAAGCTTGAGGAATGGCAAAAACCTCAATGTCTTTCCATTCAGGCGGGGCTTCGGATTTATGGAGGGCAGGGTTGAGGAATGGCGAACCTCATGTCCCTTGCTCTGCGTTTTCGCTAAATGCTACTCATGAACCCCATTCAATATTAGCATTTAGAACTGCATAATATAGAATATCGGTCATATATAAAACATAAATGGAAATGATTTTTCTTTTTCTTTGATGTAATAAAGAGCACTCAAAATTTTTAAGCGGCTTATCGTCCAGGCAGACTATAATTGTCCCGGACAGCCAATTTCCATGAAAGTTCTCCAGAAACGAGCATAAACTATTTGTACTACGAATTTTAAAAAAGTATAGTCAAACTTACCTCTTAACACAAGTTAGCCTAATTTTCTCATTCCTTTACAGTGTAAAACACGTGTTCATACCCATAATTTCTCTTATAACATATTACCCTTTTCCTCTCCTTATCCGGTAATCTCAAGTAAGAAATAATCTCTTCTTATGCCATCATCTAAATATCCTTAAATAGAAATAATTGTAGAAGTAATTGTATTTACTGACATACATGGTAAAATTTCGTGTTAATTCGGGATGGTTGGCTGAGTGGAAGATATATCTTTAATTCTACTCCTACTTTCAGTCTTAGGAGGTTACCTGCTTGGTATAATTTCCGGGTTGCTGCCTGGAATACACAACAATAATTTTGCCCTTGCTCTTGTAGCCTTTGCGCCTTTCCTGGCTGAAAAAGGGCTTTCACCTTTTTACATAGCCGTAATTATTCTCTCAAATGCACTCTCTCAGACTTTCCACGATATCATCCCCTCCGTTTTTTTAGGGGCGCCGGATGGGGACACTGCGCTTACTGTCCTGCCAGGGCACAGGCTTCTGATTGAGGGGGCCGGAGCTGAGGCCGTTCGCCTTTCAGCCCTCGGAAGCGCAGGCTCGGTAGTCGCCTCTCTGATTTTCGTATTGCCTTTTTCTTTGTTCTTTAAGGCTATCTATCCTTATCTTGAAGCGCATATGGCAGCAATTCTTATTTTAATCGTGTTTTTGATGCTTGCGAGTGAAAAAGGCGGAGATTCAAAGGAAAAAGGCTCGCTCTCAAAGTATAAGTACAAAGCTTTTGCCCTGGTTTTGTTTTTGATCACAGGCTTGCTTGGGCTCTTTGCTTTTGCCAGGGAAGCTCTTATGGTGCCGGTTGTTAATTTTGGGGAACCGTCCATACTCCTACCCCTGCTGAGCGGGCTCTTCGGAGCATCCCAGCTAATTATAAGCCTCCTCACAAGCTCGGAGATCCCCGAGAAATCCGTGTCAGCACTCAAGCTTTCCCGAAAAAGAATTCTCAGGGGAATCCTGACAGGCAGCGCAGCAGGCTCACTTGTAGCGTGGCTGCCAGGCCTCTCCTCAGCAATTGCGGCACTCCTTACAGGACTTGTTGCAAAAGTTGATTTTGACAGGATTCCCCTTAAGAAAAAAGTTCCCGAACCTGAGCTCGGAAGGTTAAAGACTTCTCTCTATTCTGATCCTTATGCCAGCAATCCTGAAACGCTTGAGAGCTCGAAGGAATTCATAATTTCAAATTCTGGAGTAAACACCTCTAATGCAATTTTCGGGCTGGTAGCTTTTGTGGTAATAGGAAGAACCCGAAGTGGGGCAATGGTTGCCATAGAAGACATCCTGGGAACTAATTCACTTGATCTGCCTGTACTGCTGCTCTTTTTCGCCGCTATGGTATTAACTGCCCTTTTTTCCTACTTCTCCACTGTCTGGATAGGAAACAACGCCCATATTCTTCTAAAGAAAGTCGATTACAGCAAACTCTGTGCAGGTGTCCTTTTCGGGCTTGCAGTAATGGTTTATCTCTTCACAGGGCTTTTCGGATTTTTCGTTTTTGTAATCTCAACGCCTATAGGCATGCTTGCCTCCTTCATGAATGTGAGGAAATCGCATGCAATGGGAGTCATCTTACTGCCTGTGATCCTGTACTTTTTGTAAAAAAAGTAATTTTTAATACGGATCCTGTCCAGAGCCAACTAAAGCTTCCCGAACACGGTTAAAGTCGATACTGCATAAAACATAAGTTTACGTTTTAATTTCCCCGGAGTGTTATTAGTTTCCCCTTATTGCTCTAATTTTCTTAATGATTTAATTTCCCAATTATCACTTCGCAGGGGCTTTTCCGATAATTGCCCTCAAGCCTTCGATCAGGTCCTTAAGCAAACTGGCTGGAATCCCTACCGTCAGCTCAGATTCCTCAATGCCCGCATAGGTTTTGCTTCCTGAACAGCCGACTGTTATCCCCATTTTGCCTGTCAGGTAAGGCTGGGCAACAGCATCGGAACACAGACTCTGCTTGCCCGCAAATTCGGCTTCGAGCCTGCCACCCTCGTTATAAAGGATTGCCTGGGTCAGGAGCATTACCTGCTTTGGGGTACAGATAAGCACAACAACGTCAGGCATGAAAGTGGCACTTTCAAGGGGCGCGTAAATGCTTGCAATCCTGGACTCTGCTTCAAGTCTTGGAACTTTTTCCAGGGTTTTTCTGGAGGCTTCGAGGGTTTTGAAGTGTTTCAGGCTTTCGTAGTAGAATTCTCCACTTGCAACTTTGGGAGGCATCTGTCCCATACCCAGAGCTGCGGCCCCTCCTTTGCAGGTCTCGTCTTCAAGCACGGCATAGAACTCTTCTCCGGTTTTGCGCACACGGTCAATCATCTGACAATGCCTCATACCCTTATCAATTCTCTGGACTTTCTCAGGAACTTCGGCATCTTTCGGCACCAGGGCAACTGCTACAGGAGAGGTTTCCAGTTTAAGTAACTCAATTATTTCTTTACCGTATTCGTTGATTTCCTTGATTTGTTCGGGACTGGCTGTTTCCGTAAAACCACCTTCACATGACCTTATTATATCATAGTGTAACCCTGATGGCTTAAATAAGACTCCGAAGCAATAGTTCTTTTTCCTTTTTGCATTTAGAGAAGCTTTTCCTGTACTCCAAAAATTTTTAATTTTTCAATCCTGAGGCGTGTAAAAATATAAAACTTAAAATGTGTTGGGCTGAAATTGTACAGAAAGCAAAAAGTGCCTGATATATAGAATAAAACAAAAAATAAAACAATGAGTGAAATCAAAAATGTAAAACCAGACTATAAAGTCAAAGGAGTTAAGCCAGGTCATAAAGTCAAAAAAGGCAAAATCAGGCCCTAGAAGCGAAAAAGTAAAACCAGGCAATAAAAGTAAATTAATGATCTGATGTAATAAACGACGACCGGTTGAAACGAAACAGAAGGACGAGTCCGAACAGGATGGAAAAGTTCGGATAAGATGCAAATTTTCGAACAAATTGAAAAGTTTGAATAGGATGGAAAATTCCGGTAAAGTGGAAAAAATTAACCAGAAGGGGTTTGCAGGAGTATGAAAGTACAACTTGAACAGCGTTTAACTGAGCTCAGGACAGAATACGAATCAGGGCAGAAAATTCTTAAAGATATCGAGTTAAAGCTCGCAGAACTCGAAGACCGGAAAAAGAGCCTGAGCGAAACCCTTCTTCGCATTAGCGGGGCAATCGACCTGCTCGAAGAAGTGCTGGAAGGAAAAGAAGGTAAGCAGGGGCCAGAAACCAGGGCAGGGTCCGGTACTGGCACGGAAAATGTGGAAGTTCCTGATGTTGTAAGACAGCCCCTTGAAAAGGCTATGAAGATTCTGGAAGAAGCCGGGCTTAGAGCAGGAGAGATCGTCGAGCAAAAAGGAGTTTTTCCCATAGGGGTTATGATTGGAGAAATTCTCAGGCAGGAACCAAAACCAGGGACATTATCCCAGGCAGGTTCGGCAGTAAAGCTCGTGGTTGCGTCAAAAGGCAAGTTTTTGCCACCCGATAAATCTTCAATGTGCGGCTCTTTTTCCGACCGCAGCTGAACAGAGGCAAAGGAGGGCTCAAAACGGAGGCTTATTCTTCCAGAATAAACGATTCCCTGAAAGAACTTCGGGAACACAGCAGGGCAGCAATTTCAGCCTTTGCCGCACTTGAGCAGTCAGGGAGCAAGGTTTCCCTCAGGCTCTGCCTTGGAAAGTTCCTCAACGAGTGCCAGGGCATCTCAAAGGTTTTATGGCACAACGACGATAAAATCCTAGGGAAACACCTCAGATCCATATTTTCGGTTTCCGGAAATTCCCCTCTTTCCCCAGCAGCTTTTTCCGGGTTGAAACCGGTAATTAAAGGAATAGAAAAGGAGAAAGCTGAGAAAACAGAGAAAACGGAACGAACAGGGAAAACCGGAGGAATAGAGAAAGGGAAAGTCCTCAAAATAAAAAGTAAGGAAGGCGGGTCGGAAGGAAATCCCGATCAAGGGGAATCAGCAACCTTCTCGTATAATACGGGGGCAAAATCACTTACTTTCCAAGGTAAAAATTATAAAATCGGATCTATTTTTCTGGCTGCCAGAGATATTTATACCTCTCTCCCGTTATTCGAAGAACTTCAGGTCTGCACCGAGCGGCTTGAGAAAAATCCTCAGGATGCTACAGCCCTCTTCCAGAAAGCCGTGATCATGTATAAGGCCAGGCGGTTTGAGACTGCCCTGCAGCTTACTAAACAGGCTCTGGGAATCGTTCCTGACGACCACCGGATCTGGTATAACAGGGGAGTTATCCTCTCGGAACTGGGCCGGCTTAAAGAAGCTATTGCTGCCTATGACAGGACAATTGAACTTGAACCGAGGTTTGAAATTGCCTGGGACAACAAAGGGGTTGCTCTCGCCAGGCTTGGCAGGTCTGGAGAAGCCCTTGAAACATACGAAAAAATCCTTCTGAAATCTCCAGGGTACGCTGAAGCCTGGGCAGGAAAAGGCTTCGTACTTTTAACCCTCGGCAGAGAGGAAGAAGCTCTTGAAGCTTATAATTCCGCCCTCCGAATCAGGCCAGATTACCCTGAAGCACTTACATCGGCAGGAAGCCTGTTTTCCAGACTGGGTAGGCTCGAAGAAGCCCTGAAGATCTACGATAAGGCACTTCAGTTAGCCCCGGCAGAGCCCCGCCTCTGGGCAGCCAGGGGTTTCGTCCTTTCCAAAATGAATAAACAGGAAGAAGCACTGCAAAATTGCAACCGGGCTCTTGAATTGCAACCGGGTTTCGTTCCTGCACTTGAAGTTAAGGTAAAAATACTTTCGGAAATCCGCAGGCAGAAGGCTGGATTCTCTAAATAACCTCGGTTTTCACATTTTTCCGGCACTTCTTTTGTTTCGCGCAATTTCATCTTTCTTTAATTTCTTTTCTTACTTCCAATCCCTGGCACTTTCAATCCAGGAATTGGTTGAGTTTTAATGAGAGAGTTTTTATATTCAGTAAAATTCGGATCAGAAAAGGTATATCTCATTGAAAACTAAAGTCAGAATACCAGTTTTAGCTCTGGTTCCATGCGTGAAACGTAAAAATGGCCAGGTGTGGCAAAAGCCCGTAAGGGGTCCGGAATGAGCTTTCACTGGAAGAGCGAGGATTCCGATATGACAGAAGAAAATACGAGTGTGAAGACGGACAAGGCGAAAAAGAAGGAGTCGGAAGCGGTAGAGAGGACCGGAGAAACAGAGGATCCCAGGCAGCTCCTTATCAAGGCTGGCGAGACTGACAATTATGATGACAAACTAAGAATGTATGATAGAGCCTTAGTTCTGGACCCTTTATTTCTTGATGCGTGGATCCAGAAAGGTTTCGCTCTGGATAGAATGGGAAAATCAAAAGAGGCTCTTGCCTGCTATGATATGGCTCTTGAAATCGATCCTGAAAACCTGGGGACCAGATGCCTCAAGGGGTTTGCCTTCAATAACTTAAAGGAGTTTGAAAAGTCTATCGAATGTTACGACGAAGTCCTGAAGATAAAGTCTGACGATGTATTTTCACTATATCAGAAAGGCTCAGCCCTGGAAAGCCTTGGCAAATATGGGGAAGCTATGAAGTGTTATGACAAAGCGCTTGATATTGATCCGACTGACGCTCTTATTAGAGAGAAGAAATCGAGACTTATGGAGTTAATTTATAAAAAAGGAACTTTAGTGGACTCTCCGGACAGCAGCTTTAACTGAATAAACTGAATATTAACTTAATGAATTCAGAATTTGAAACAACTTCTAACCAGAGGTAAGTCGTAAGCAAAATAAAATGAGTTGCTGAAATAGAGCTGCAGGTACTGTTACGAGAATCACAGTACTGTCAAAAAAGATTTAAAAGTCCTGAAGAGAGAGTGCATGGCCGGGAACCGGCCTTTACTTCTTGCTCGCTTCCTCTTCTTTCCTGATCTCTTCCACGACTTCCATAAGTTTTTCCTTAATCTTTACTATGGCGTCCACAGCTACGCCGCCTACCTCGATAGGAGCCCGTTTTTCAAGGTCTGCCTGCATTAGCTGCATGTCAAAGGGAATTTCTCCAAGCACCTGGATGCCCAGCTCTTCAAGCTTATCGTTAACTTTTCCCGAGCCTCCTTTGTTAATTACGGCAGCAAGATGTTTTATCCCTATTTCGGAAGAAAGCTTTTTTATTCTTTCAGCCGTTTCAAGCGATCTTGCCCCTGGCTCCACGACCACAATCATGAGGTCCATTCCTCTTGTAGTGCCTCTTCCAAGGTGTTCGATCCCGGCTTCCATATCAAGAATCACTGCACTCTTTTCTCTTAGCATAAGGTGTCTGAGAAGAGCCCTCAGGAAAGCCGAGGCAGGGCACATGCACCCGCTTCCTCCGCGGTCTACGGTGCCCATGACAAGCATCCTCACTCCATCGGGGCCTATTACTCCGTATTTTCCTGCAATATCATCGACTTTTGGGTTGTAGATGAAAGCTCCGCCTTCGGCACCTGCTCTTTCCTGAATAAGGTCTTTGAAATCTGTCAGGGGCTTTGGGGGGTTTTCTATCCCAAGTGAAGATGCCAGGTTCATATCCGGGTCCGCATCTATTGCCAGTACCTCGTATCCGTCCCTTGCAAGCAGTCTGGCCAGAGTGCCTGAGAGAGTTGTTTTTCCAACGCCGCCTTTTCCGGTAATTGCTATTTTTATGAGGATTCCCCCTGAACATTGATTCAGATCAACTAATAGAGATTTTCTAAGCAGAAATATAAGCATCAAACTGTTTATACTTATTCATTTGTCCCTGCCTTCCTCCCGTTATTCCTTATAGAGTATTGTTTAAAGTCCTTTCGTTTGATAAGAGTTAAGGAATTTATTTATCTGACTATGCAATCAGGAATTTATTTACCTGATTATAAAATCAAATCCTTTGTCTGCAGCGACCTGTTTGAGGTATTTCTCGATATGGTTTCCTTCCCTTTTTGAAAAGCCTGCATCGCGGGCAAGCCTGTCGAGTACCTTTTGGACACCTGTGCCATACTGGATTGCTTTCTTTTCCTTCCAGAGAAGTTCCGATGGAAGCAGACCTTCTGCAGCTTTTCTCAGGATGTATTTTCTTGTATAGAGGCCGTCATTTTTAAGGACTTTAAGTTTGGGGCTGATCGCGAGTCCTGTTCTTATTACTTCCTTATCCAGGAAAGGCACCCTTAGTTCCACGGAGTTGGCCATGGTAACCATATCATCCCTTTCAAGATTAATAGTTGAAATTTTTTTAATATCTGAATAGATCTCCCTGTCAAGTACCTCTGGGCCTTGCTCAAAAAAAACCTCATGCCTGCTGTAGCCGCCAAAAAGTTCGTCTGCACCCTGCCCTGTAAGAAGAACTCGTTTTCCGTCTTCTTTTGCAGTTTTCGCAACAAAGTAAAGAGGAAGTCCGATTGCGATTTTCATGGGATCAGTCGATTCCGTTGAATAGATTACATCAGGGATTGCGGCTTCGATCCCTTCGGGAGAAAGAAGGCAAGTTTTGAGGGAATTCCCCATGTTAGCAGCTTCAGCCGCATGCTGAGCCTGGGCAAGATCATGGGAATCGGGCATCCCTATAGCATAAAGGGAAATAGAGGGATCAATGTGTTTTGCAAGGGCTGCTAAAAGAGTACTGTCAATACCTCCGGAAAATGCAATTCCTGCAGTTTTTGTAAGCCTCATTTCCACAGCTTTTGCAAGAATTGCCTTAAGGCGGGAAGCGGCTTCATGCTCTTCCGATATCCTTTCCTGCGGAGTTCCGATTTCAAGGGACTTCTGTTCAAGCTTTCCGTTCCGGATATTGAAACTTAATACGCTGCCAGGAGGGAAAGGCTTTATATCGTTATCCCGGCTGGAAAAAGCTTTTCTTTCGGAGGCAAAAACAATTTTTGGCTTTCTAGCTCTTTTTTCCAGGAAATAAAAAAGAGGTTTGACTCCTACAGGGTCCCTGGCCAGTACAAGCTCGTTATCCAGGGCATAGGCCAGAGCATAATCTCCGTTTACTTCGGAAAGCACGGAAAAGACCGCATTTATCGGTGTGTCTCCTTTTTTAATTTTCGTTTCTATGAGGCTAAAAAGCACTTCAGTATCAGAATCGGTTTTTATCCCCTGCTCGGCTGCAAGTTCCCTGAAATTAAAAATTTCCCCATTGAGTACCAGAGCCCCTTTTCCAACCAGGGGCTGGGGCATATCTCCTGTGATTTTAAGCAGGGTATTTCCTATACTCAGGCCTTCGGTCTGATAGGTTCCGCAGGCATCAGGCCCCCTGTGTCCAAGGGCTGCAAGCATTCTTTTAACTTCTTCATTCGTGTCAGGAGTTCCGGCTGCTCCTGCTATTCCGCACATGTTTACTCCTTTTTTCTTTACTTTCGGTGTATACACGCGCTCTATCCCTATTTATCGTTTTTTATCATTTTTCCATTTGAGGAGAGCACACCAGGACCGAAATAATAAGAACTGTGAATTCAAGAGTAGTAAAAGTTAGGAATTTAAGAATAACAAGAAT